>JAGWUU010000211.1 GCA_028868335.1 Sphingomonadales bacterium
GAAGGTTGGGTCATGCCGGGCGCCATAGCGCCAAGCAGTTTACGCCGCCAGCGCCTCGGCCTCCATCGCGTCGATTGCGATGTGCAGCCGCTCGGCAGCGGCGGGATCGAGACGATGTTCGAATAGGGTGAGGTGACGCTTCAGAGTGCGCCGCACCGCGCCTGCCCCGGCCTCGATCGGTTCGCCCAGCTCGCGGTAGTGTTCAAGGCCATAGCGCAGGATGATCGTGGCGTTGATCGCCAGGTCGCGCAGCCGTTCGCGCGGCCAGTCGAGCAACCCCGCATCGACCAGCGCGGCAAGGTACGTCTCGGTCTGCACGAAGGTCATTTCAAGCCAGCGCGGGGCGTTCTCGCGCACTGGCGCCGCGCCTTCGCCATAGGCCTGCTGATCGCGGTAGATGAAGCGGAAGGCGCGAAATTCCGCCATCACCGCTTCCAGCATCGCCGCATAGTCGACCAGTGGATCGGACCCGGGGCGCATGGTCAGCCGCATCTCGATCGCGGTCGCAAAACGCTCCCCGATCGCATCGAGCAGCGCCCGGCGGGTCTTGAAGTGATACCACAGGTTGCCCTCGGCAATCCCGCAGGCCGAGGCCAGCATGGCTGTTGTCACCACGCCGTAACCCTGCTGGTTGAACAGGGTCAGCGCGGTATCGACGATGCGCGTGCGGGTACTCATCAGTAGTGCGACAGTTCGACCATGACCTCTTTGTAGCCGTGGACGAAGCAGGTCGCCACCCGTTCCGGCTCCCCGATGACGTTGGCGCGCAGGCGGCGCTTGGCCATTTCCTCGAGCAGGGTGGTCAGTTGCAGTTCGGCCACCCGCGCACCGACGCAGCGGTGGATGCCATAACCGAAGGAGAGGTGGCGGCGGGCATTCTCGCGGTCGACGACGATCTTGTCGGCATCCGTGAACACCGTTTCGTCGCGGTTGGCGGAAATGTACCACATCACCACCTTGTCGCCCTTCTTCATGGCGACACCGTCAACCTCGGTATCCTCCATCACCGTGCGGCGCATGTGGGCCAGCGGAGTCTGCCAGCGGATCAGTTCCTGCACGGCATTGGGGATCAGCGAAGGGTCGGCTTCGAGCTTGGCCCGCTGATCGGGGAACTGGTTGAGTCCCCAGACGAACGCTGACATCGAATTGCGCGTGGTGTCGTTGCCGCCGACAATCAGCAAGATCAGGTTGCCCATGAATTCCTGCTCGCTCATATGGCTCATCGCGTCCGACCGGAGCATGACCGAGATCAGGTCCTTGCCCGGCTGGGCGATCTTTTTCTGCCACAGTTCGGCAAAGGCGCCGCCCATCTCGAACAACGCCGCGTTGCGCAGGGCCATGTCCTCGGGCGTCTTCATCAGCTCGACGTTGCCGCCCATGTCCGACCACCAGGTCAGCTTGTGGCGCTGCTCCCACGGGAAATCGAACAGCTTGGCGAGCATGCCGGTGGTCAGTTCGATCGACACGCGATCAACCCAGTTGAAGGGTTCGCCGATCGGCAGCGAATCAAGCACTTGCGCGGTGCGGGCCTGGACCTCGGCCTTCATCTCGGCCACTTCGGACGGGCCGAAGCTGGGGGCGATGGTGCGGCGTTGGGCAGTGTGGTTGGGTGGATCCATGGCGATGAACATCGGCATCCGCATCTCGCCATCGATCGGTTCCTCGATCCCGCCGGGGACGGCAATCCCGCCGTATTCCCAGCTCGACGAGAATATCTTGGGCAGTGCCTCGATATAGACGATCGGCTTGTAGGTGCTGACCGACCAGTAGGGGCCAAAGGCACTTTCGGGGACGTACTGGATCGGCGCCTGGGCGCGCAGGGTGCGGAACGGCGCTTGCCAATCCTCGCCTGCGTAAAGTTCGGCGCGGGTCACGTCGATCGGTGCGATCGGCGAAATTGTACGCTCCAGCGTGGCGCTGCTTGCCATGGCTCTCTCCCCGGGGCGAATCCCCTTCTAGGGTGCATACCCTAAAAGCTTCGACGGGAGAGTCAAGATCGCGGGCTGGCCGCTGGTGCCCGTATCAGTTCCGGGCAGTATCAGTTCTGGGCTGTGCGGCGGTAGGGAACGAAATCGCCGAGCATCAGGAAGCCGGTGATGAAGTGCCCGTTGCGCTCCACCGTCTGGACCCGATCGAGGCGGCAGAACTGGCTGCCGGTCAGATAGGTCACCAGGATGTCGTCCGAATCGAGATTGTTCGGATTGGCGGGGCGGTTGACCCAGATCGTGCTGCCCGAACGATAGACCAGCGCGGTCTTGTCGATCACCTGCATGTCACGACTCTCGAACATGCTGATGCAGTCGGTCGCCTTGCCGGGGACGCGATCCTTGAGGATCTGTGCCAGCTCTTCCTCGCCGGTAAGGCGGGGCTTCGCATCCGACGCCGTGGCGCCCAAGGCAAGGGCGGCGGCACCAAGCATAATCGCAAATCTACGCATTGTCCGTACTCCTTCCCTTGTCATCCCGATCATGCTCCGGCCATTGTGAACGGGGCCTGAAACGCCGCGCTCAGCCGGTTCCGCCGATGGTCAGGCCATCGACCAGCAGGGTTGGCTGACCCACCCCGGCGGGAACGCTCTGCCCGCCCTTGCCGCAGATCCCCACGCCTTCGTCGATCTGCATGTCGTTGCCGATGCCGATCACCTTGGTCAGCACGGTCGGCCCGTCGCCGATCAGGGTCGCGCCCTTGATCGGCGCGCCCAGCTTGCCGTTCTCGACCTTGTAGGCCTCGGTGCAGGAAAACACGAACTTGCCGGAAACGATGTCGACCTGCCCGCCGCCGAAGCTTTTGGCGAAGATGCCCGACTTCATGCGCGACAGCAGTTCGTCGGGATTGTCGTTCCCGGCGCGCATGAAGGTGTTGGTCATGCGCGGCATCGGCGCATGGGCATAGTTTTCGCGCCGCCCGTTGCCGGTGGCGGGAACCCCCATCAGCCGGGCGTTGAGCCGGTCCTGCATATAGCCCTTGAGAATGCCGTCCTCGATCAGCACGTTTTCCTGCGTCGGCGTGCCCTCGTCGTCGATCGAAAGCGATCCGCGCCGCCCCTGCCCGCCAAGGCCGAGCAGGGTGCCGTCATCGACCACGGTGACGCCCTTCGCGCCGACCCGCTCACCGATTCGGCCCGAAAAGGCGCTGGTGCCCTTGCGGTTGAAATCGCCCTCAAGGCCATGGCCGACCGCCTCGTGCAGCAACACGCCGGGCCAGCCGGGGCCGAGCAGCACCTGGCACTCGCCCGCCGGGGCGGCCACGCTTTCAAGGTTGACCAGCGCCTGCGCCAGCGCGGTGTCGATCGCGCGGTTCCAGGTTTCGGGCAGGAACAGGTCGTCATAAAGTCGGCGTCCGCCGATCCCGAACGATCCGGTCTCGCGCCGTCCGTTCTGTTCGGCGACGATGCTGACGTTGAGCCGCACCAGCGGGCGCACGTCGTGGGCGACGAAACCATCGGCGCGAACGATCTCCACCACCGACCAGCTTGCCGCGAGGCTGGCGCTGACCTGCACCACGCGCGGATCGCGGGCGCGGGCCGCGGCATCGATCGCCTCGAGCAGCGTGACCTTCTGCGCGAACGGCACCGCGTCGAGCGGCGAGGCATCGGTGTAGAGGTGGCGATTGCTCTGCCGTGGTGGCAGGGCCATTCCCGCGCTGGTCGGATCGAGCAGTTGCAACGTCTCGCCCGCCCGGCGGATCGCGGCTGCGCTGATCTCGTTGGCGTGGGCAAACCCGGTCATCTCGCCGGACAGGCCGCGCAGGCCGAACCCGGCATCACGGGCATAGTCCGCGGTCTTGAGCCGCCCATCGTCGAACGAGAACGTCTCGCTGGCGATGAACTGCATATAAAGCTCGCCATCGTCGCAACTACGCAGTGCCTCGCGCGTGACGGCCTGCGCCTCCTCGGGAGTGATCTGGCGATAGAGTAGCGAACGGGGATCGAGGGTGGTCATGGGTTTGGATATAAGCGATGTTCCGGCGAGTGCCAGCGACAAAGGGTAATGTCGGTGAAGTCAGCCTTGAGCCTGGAGAGAGTCACGGCGATCGGGCCGGATTTCGATCCGCTGATCAAAGCGGCGACGGGCGGAGGGCACCGCTTCATGGAAACCCTGCGCCGCGAATGGGCGGACGGCAGCAACAGGTTTGATCGCGATGGCGAGGTCTATTTTGCCGTCCGATGCGATGGCCGACTGATCGCGACCGGGGGATTGAATCGCGATCCCTATGCACTGCGCACCGACATCGGCCGTGTCCGCCACGTTTACGTTCTGGAACCGGCGCGTCGCGGCGGAGTTGGCAGGCTGTTGATCGGGGCAATCATCGATCACGCACGGAGCGGCTTTTCACTACTGCGTCTGCGCACCGCCACCGCACAAGGAGCCGCGTTCTATGAAGCGCTTGGGTTCAGCCGCTGTGATGACGAAGGGGCAAGCCACACGCTGCCGCTTTGACAGGCAATGCCCGCGCCGGTGCGATCAATGCCCCGGCTTGCCGGTATCGCTGTCTGGCGGAGTGCCGTCGATCACGAAGCGCTTGTCGCAATAGCCGCAATCGACATAGCCGCGCTCGTCGATTTCCAGCCAGACACGCGGATGACCCAGCGCCGCCGCCTTGTAGCCCGCTCCACCCCTGATGTCGCCCGCGCCGTCGCAGCAGACGCGCAGGGTGTGGACATGGACGGTCTCGGGCGCGGATGCAGGCGTGGTCATGGCGTAGGCCCCTAGCAGGGGCGCCGCGGCATTTCCAGAGGGCGTCGCGGGGCTTTACCTCGGCCCGCTCCTGCCGCAAGGAAGCGCGCATGGACACTCCCGCCGCTATCCGCATCCGCGATCTTGCCAAGGTCTATGCCGCGCAAGGCCCCACGCCGGCCAAGCACGCGCTGAAGGGCGTCAGCTTCGACGTGCCGCAAGGGCAGATCTTCGGCCTGCTCGGCCCCAACGGCGCGGGCAAGTCGACCCTGATCAACATCCTTGCCGGACTGGTGATGAAGACCAGCGGCAGCGCCGAGATCTGGGGCTTCGACATCGACCAGCACCCGCGCAATGCCAAGCGCTCGATCGGGATCGTCCCGCAGGAGATCGTGTTCGATCCGTTCTTCACCCCGTTCGAGGTGCTGGAGAATACCGCCGGGTTCTATGGCGTGCCCAAATCGGCGCGGCGTAGCCTCGAGATTCTGGCCGAGGTTCACCTGGCCGACAAGGCCAACGCCTATGCCCGCACCCTGTCGGGCGGGATGAAGCGCCGCCTGCTGATCGCCAAGGCACTGGTCCACCAGCCGCCGGTGATCGTGCTCGACGAGCCCACCGCCGGGGTTGACGTCGAGCTGCGCCGACAGTTGTGGGAACTGGTCGGCGAACTCAACGCGGGCGGCGTGACGGTGGTGCTGACCACCCACTACCTCGAGGAAGCCGAGCAGCTTTGCGACCGCATCGCGATCATCAACCACGGCGAACTGATCGCCAACAAGCCGACCCGCGAACTGGT
>JAGWUU010000212.1 GCA_028868335.1 Sphingomonadales bacterium
TTCATCGGCATCGCGGCGATGCTCAACCTCTACGCGGTCGGAACAGCCGTCCTTTCGCGCTGAGGCAACGGCCGCGATCCTCCGCTCCCACGAGACATCCCGTAGGCTTTCGCCACCGGCTGCCGGTATCCCGTTCAGAACAAGATCGACCGTATCAGGGACGCGCTCGCCGGCACGTTTGATCCGCGTCACCCGGTTCGAAAAAGCGCCGCCTCACAGCAAATCCCGCAGCCATGGCGATCACCGCCTGCTGGGGCGTCCCGTCCCATATCGGTGCGGAGATAGCCGCGAACACCTTCATCCCGTCCCACGCAAATCCGCATGCATCGCCTCTTCGCGCTGATGCGACGGGGCAGCGCCATGTGCCCGAAACCCGATAGCTATACCGTTCTCGTTCAAGCCTGCCTTTCCCGCAGGGACGCATGAGGGGGCAAAGAGGGTTCTGAATGGCGCGCCCGCGTGGCGGATGGCCTGATCGGGAGCCGTTGCCGGCAAGGTCGATGGTTCGGCTGCGCGTCACCTCCCGGCTTTCGAGAGGCGTCAATCCCTCCGACTGACTGATCCCCTAAGTCCGTTCGGTTTCCTCCGGCAACCCCCGCGGCTCCGGACCGTGTTGGCGCTGAAGCGCCTGCCCGCACCACTCCGGGCCTTGGGGGTCAAGCTGCCGCCGAGGGCGCCAGTGCAGGAGTCTCCCGACGGCCTTGGCCGGGTCTCGTCGGAGGGAATGGCCCCTCCGAGAAGCAACGGAGACTTACCATGCAGAACATCGTCATTCTCGCCGGCAACATCGGTCAGGCCCCTGAAACCCGCACCACCAACGGCGGCACCACCATCACCCACTTCACGCTCGCCACCTCGCGTCCGCGCTACTCGGAAGGCAGGGTGGTTCGCGACGAGAAGGGCTTCCGGGTCCAGGACACCGAATGGCACCGCATCACCGCCTTCAACGGCCTCGGCAAGACGATCCAGCAGCATTGCGAAAAGGGGATGAAGGTTCTGGTGCGCGGCCGCATCCACTACACGAAATGGACTGACCAGCAGGGCGTCGATCGCTACGGCTGCGAGATCATCGCCGAGACGGTGGATTTCCTGAGCCGGGCGAAGCAGACCCAGAACGACGGCGACAACACCGTCGATGACGACGAGATTCCGTTCTAACGGGCGGGATACCGGAAATCCCGGCGGCGAAAGCCGCCGGGATTTTCCATGTTCGCGTCGGATCGCGGCCACCACGCGCTTCCCTTTCTGGCCATGGACGCCGAGGCCCCATCCGGCTCAGGCGAAAAGCCGCGCCCGACTCCGTTCCCACCATATTCGGCGGCGGACACGCGGCAGCGCCCCATCTCGACGGTATCGCAACCATCAGGGTGAAGGCAGGGCTACGGCAGCGCGCAACGCGAAGATTTCGGCTCCGGTTGGCGGGCACCACCCCGCTCTTTGAGGCTGACCCTGGTTTCAATCCCGGCCTCGTGGGGTCAACCCTCGTGGGGTCCGCTACGCGAAGCGTGTGGTCAGGTCGGCTTCGCCTCTCTGATGACCCCGGCCGCGACCGAAGCATTTCGGGCGCCTGTCGAGCGGGGATGGTCCCCGCCTCCAGACAGGAGCCACGAAAATGTCCCTCGCCAACGCCCAAGCCTTCGCCTTCAGCCTCGCCGCCACCCTGATGGTCACGATCATCATCTATCGCGCCGGAGACGGCACCATGAGCGTCATGCCCGCAGCCGAATATGATGGAGAGGCCGACACCATCGTCGGCGAGATCGATCCGTTCGCCTGAGCCGGATGGGGCTTCGGCCCCGCCTTCGGCAAAAGGCACGACCGAATCAGTCGTCGGTCGATTGCGCCCCCCGCAGCGCAACGAAGCGACTTTCGGCTGGATCGAGGCGACAAGAACGACTATTATAGTCGTAGTTCTGGCAAGTGCGCTCGCGTCGGTGGGAGGTGATCATGCATGATCACTTCCCGACAATCGCGGGCCGCTCGCGCGTTGCTGGGTTGGACGCAGGAGACGCTCGCTGACAAGGCCCGCATATCGCTGACCGCGTTGAAACGCCTCGAATCCGAAAGCGGCCTCGAGGTTTACGAAACGACGCGCGATCAGGTGCGCAGGGCATTCGAAGCAGCGGGAATCGTTCTGCTCTCCACCGACAAAGGGCAAGGGGTTCTGCTGCATCATGACACGCCCAACCATCAGCGTCGTCGATAGCCGTTTCGCCCCATCGGACTATTTGTTGCCTTCCCAAGATGCACGCATCGGGCGATGGTTAAAATATAGTAACCGTGAGAATGTCCTGCGATGACGGGACCGTCGATACCTGCATTTCTGGACGAACCGCCGCTAAGTCAGCGGCTGACCCCGTATGATCGCGAGCATATGGTTCTCTATCTGCGGCTGCTCGACGCGGCGCGTGATGGCGCCGACTGGCAGGAAGCCGTTCAAATCCTGTTTGGCCTCGACCCACAAAACAATCCGCAGCGCTGTCGCCGGATCCATGACACACACCTTGCCCGTGCGCGCTGGATGACCGAGCACGGTTATCGCGAGCTGGTGCGCGAAAGTCAGCGTCACTGATCCATACGATGCCGCCGCGGCATCGCCCCCGCCGCACTTCGTGGCTTCAGCATCACAATCGCTCCGGGAATGCTGGCTCCCTCGCAATCTACGGAGGGAGGAACGACGATGGTACCGGACGCTTCAGGATGGCGTTCCTCGGCGCTCTATCTCCATATTGACGGGCTTGCAGCCTCTGACATCGCTTGGGAATGGCTCCGTCGCAACGAAGCGTATGATCATGATTTCGATGCGCACTCCCGCAACAAGAAAGACCCTCAATCGCTGACCGACAGGATTCGGCAGCGTTGGGGGCTGCGATTTCCCGCTTGATCCGCTACAGGCTCCTCCCAAAGCGCAGGTGTTCTGGCTCCCGCATGCCGACACCAGCACAATTGTGCTGGCGGCAGCTCCCGCGATTTTCTCTTTGGATCGCGATGCACGAGCCGTATTTGATATCGCTGGTTCGGTCGAACAGGATGGCGAAACGCATCTTCTCTACGAGGTGAGCAAGAACCAGCATCTCCAGCTCATCCTGCCCGCCGGCCAGACGCCTGCGGTTCCCTTGGTCGCCATGGTCCCGATTAGTCTCGAAGGATTTGATCGGGTGGAGTCCATTTACCGCCTTCTTGCGACACTCTATGGCCGCGCTGTGCCGCCGGACGCACGCCTCACGCGACAGAAACGCAGACGGATGCGTCACATGCTGCAAGCATTCGACGGCTTCCGGGATGGCGCCACCCAACAGGAAATCGCCCAGATCATCTTCCGTCTTCCACGGATGAAGCGGGACGACTGGCAGATATCCTCAGCCCGCCATACCGTCATGGCCTTGCTGCGCGATGCTCATGCGATGGTCGCTGGAGGCTATCGAACGTTGCTGCGCCACCGACGGTCCCAGGGTTCGCGAACCAGGCGAGCCGAAAACGACGAACAATAAACGCAGAACGTTGACGTTACATGATCGCAGGGCTCCTGCGGACGCGTTGCCCGTCTCTCGCGAACCGCTGACGTACAACGTCAACATCGCAACGCTTTTCACAAAATTCCTTTCATCCGCCGCGAACTCGTCTTTGCTGTCAGCCCGCCCCAGCGACTCGGCGGACATGGTGTGGGATTTCAGGCCCCCCTAAAATCCCACTCCATCTCACCTGTTTCGCTTCGCCATCGTGGTCTTCGCCCGCCGCTGATTTCCAGCGGCTCACGCAAACACCACGAAAGGCCGATCCATGCGACCTGAACTCGCCGTTCTCCCGCCGCGCTTCCTGCGCACCAAGGAAGCCGCCGAATTCCTCGGCCTGTCAGCCCGGACACTCGAAAAGCACCGAACCTACGGAACCGGCCCGGCTTACCGAAAGCTCGGCGGCCGCGTCGTCTACGCCATCGACGATCTCGAAACCTGGGCCGATCGCGGCGCCGTCACCTCGACCTCTGATCCGCGCGGTTCGGTTCTTCCCGCCAAGCGCCAGTCACCGACGTCGCCGGCGCGCGCGGGACGATACGCACGCTGACAGCGCACGTTTTTCCGAATGGCGGCGCGGCACCAGTCCCCTTCGGAGCGCGGACAGCTCGACCTGTTCCGGGCGCTCCCCGGCGACTTCGCGCCACGAGACGCGCAGGATCTCATGGCCTATCCGTTTTTCTCCCTCGCCAAATCGAAACGCATCGCGCCGATCGATTTCAAGGCCGGCGATGTGACCATCCGTATCGAGGCCGTGCCCGATCACGGCATGGCGACCATCTGGGATGCCGACATCCTGATCTGGGCCGCGAGCCAGATCGTTGAGGCGCGCGACGCGGGCTTGCGCACTTCCCGGCTCATGGCGACGACGCCTTATGAGATTTTGACCTTCGTCGGCCGCGGCGTCTCGCTGCGCGATTACCAGCGCCTAAAGGCCGCGCTCGACCGCCTGCAATCCACCACCGTCGCGACCTCGATCCGCCAGCCGGCGGAAGGCCGCCGGCATCGCTTCTCATGGATCAACGAGTGGCAGGAGCGGACCGATCGCGACGGTCGCCCTGTCGGCGTCGAACTGATCCTGCCGGACTGGTTCTATCGCGCCGTTCTCGATGACGCACTCGTTCTGACCATCGACCGCGCCTATTTCGATCTGACCGGCGGGCTCGAACGCTGGCTCTACCGCGTCGTGCGCAAACATGGCGGTCGCCAGTCCTTCGGCTGGAGCTTCGATTTCGCTCACCTCCACCAGAAATCCGGCAGCCTCTCGCCGCTGAAGCATTTCGCCTACGACCTGCGCGACATCACCCGCCGCCAACCCCTGCCTGGCTACCGGCTCTCCATCACGCAGCAGGCCGGCGGTCCCGAACTGCTCACCTTCGTCGCAACCGATCCGACCTTTTTCACCCCGCCGCGCCCGCGACGGAAACCGTCAACGCGCTTTGGGGACAAGCTGTGAATTCACTCGTGCTATCGGGGACCGCCCCTATCGTGCCATCAGGGACCCGATCCTCGTGCTATCGGGGACCGGAATCGACGATTCATTTCCGTGATTCAAAGGCTTGCGACGGTCGTAACTTCTCTAACCTGGATTCCTTCGGAATCTTTCTAACGCCCCCGCACTTTTGCACGCCTGCGGATAACCTCCGCAACGATGGCGCAAAGGCTGGAAACGGCTGGCACTCCGCCGCTGTCTTGCTCCTCAAATCGGAGACCGGGTTTCCCTTAATCGTGAACTGGCCTGGCGAGTTCGCGAACGGAGGCGCGTCATGATCGTGGCGCTCCTCAATCAAAAAGGTGGTGTCGGCAAGACGACACTGGCGCTGCATCTCGCAGGCGAATGGGCCGGGAAGGGGAAGCGGGTCACGCTGATCGACGCGGACCCGCAGGGCTCGGCTCTCGACTGGTCGCAACAACGCGCCCGTGAACGCTCGCCGCGCCTGTTCGGTGTCGT
>JAGWUU010000213.1 GCA_028868335.1 Sphingomonadales bacterium
TTAACCGGGCCGTAACCACGTCCGGCTAAACGGACGTCATGAAACAAGAAGATCCAGTTCAGTGGAGCCAGGCATTCCAGGGTTCGGAACATCCGGAAACCGCCGCGTTGCACGTCAAGAAGTCCTACGTCGACACCATGATCTCACTCAAGCGTGAGAACATGGAGCGGGTCTATTCCTACCTCATGGGCCTGATGGACAAGGCCAAGGAAGAACTGGGTCATTGCCGCAGCGGCGGCAGCAGCGCCGAACATCGAAAGCTGGCGCTGCGCGGCCACATCGACGAGATCTTCGCCTATCTCAAAGGCCAGGCGCTTGACGTCGCCGCACCTGAAAAGGGCGAGGACGGACATTTTGTGCTTGATGGGGTCCCAGGATTCTTCGGCCGGGTGAAATGCGTTCTCGACCAGTGGTACGACAGCCACCTGATCGCGATGTATGATGAGATGGTGACGCTGACCAACCTCAAGAAGTAGCAGCCCGCTTCGCAAGGGCGAGCCCCGCAGCATACCCGCTCGCCCAGGCCCATTGGAAGTTGTAGCCTCCAAGCCAGCCGGTGACGTCCACTGCCTCGCCAATCGCGTAGAGGCCAGGCGTTGCACGCGCCTCCATCGTTTGCGACGACAGGCCCGCCGTGGCGATCCCTCCCGCTGTGACTTCGGCCTTTGCGAAGCCCTCGGTGCCATTGGGGGTGAAGGCCCATCCGCGCAAAGTTTCCTCGACACGGCGCAGGTCCTTGTCGGCCAGCGCGCCAAGTTCGCCGGTCAGGCCGATCCGTTCGAGCAGGGCATCGGCCAGCCGTTCGGGCAAGCGTTCCGCCACCACCCGGCGCAGCGATTGGCGCGAGGCATCGTGCTTCGCAGTGACCAGCCAGTCGCGCGGTTCGCGCGGAAGGAAGTCCACCACAATCGGCGTGCGGTGCTGCCAGTAAGAGGAAATCTGGAGCATCGCCGGGCCGCTCAGGCCACGATGGGTGAACAGCGCAGCCTCGCGGAATTTGGCTCTGCTCCAGCGAACCTCAACTTCGGTTGAGACTCCCGATAATTCGCGAAATAGCGCCTCGTCGGCGCCGAGGGTGAACGGCACCAGCGCCGGGCGCGGCTGAACGATGGAAAGACCGAAGCGCCGCGCCACATCGTATGCAAAGGAGGTCGCACCGAGCTTGGGGATCGAGGGTCCACCCGTGGCGAGAACGAGTGCCGGGGCGCTGACGGCGCGCCCGTCCAGCATCACCCGAAACTCGCCATCGGCATGGTCGAGTTCACCAACCGACGTCCCCAGCGCGAAATCCACGCTCCCCTTGCGGCATTCCTCCATCAACAGATCGACCACCTGTACCGCCGACCCGTCGCAGAACAATTGTCCGAGGGTCTTTTCGTGCCAGGCAATGCCGTGTGCTTCGACCAGATCGAGGAAATCGCGCGGGGTGTAGCGGCTCAGCGCTGACTTGGCGAAGTGCGGATTGTCCGACAGGAACCGGTCGGGCGCGGTATGGATATTGGTGAAATTGCACCGCCCCCCGCCCGAAATCAGAATCTTGCGCCCGGCCTGGGCATTGTGATCGACCAGCAGCACGCTCTTGCCGCGCTGACCGGCCTGGGCCGCAACCATCATCCCGGCAGCGCCCGCTCCGATGACGATGGCGTCGTGCGAGGAGGTACGCACCACTTCACAACTCCTCGTCATCCTGAACTCGTTTCAGGATCCATCGCGCCGCCGGGTACGATCGCCCGTGGGGAGAAATGGACCCTGAACCAAGTACAGGGTGACGATGGTTTGGTCGGGTCTGGCCGTTCACGAGCGCACGATGCTCTGCGCCACCGCCTCGCCCAGCTTGATCCCGTCGATCGCGGCGGAGAGGATCCCCCCGGCATAGCCCGCGCCCTCGCCGCCGGGATAGAGGCCGGTGACATTCAGGCTTTGCAGGTCCTTGCCGCGGGTGATCCGCACCGGGCTGGAGGTGCGCGTCTCTACTCCTGTCATCACCACGTCGGGATCGTCATAGCGGGCGATCTGGCGGCCAAACACCGGGATCGCCTCGCGCATCGCCTCGACCGCGAAATCCGGCAGGCAGCCTGCAAGATCGCTGGGCGTCACCCCGGGCTTGTAGCTTGGTGCAACCGCACCCAGCGCGGCTGAGGCACACCCGGCAAGGAAGTCCTCCACCCGCTGCCCCGGGGCCCGGTAACCGCCCCCGCCCAGGTCATAGGCCAGGCTTTCCCAATGCCGCTGAAAGGCGATCCCGGCGAGCGGCCCGCCCGGATAGTCCCGCGCCGGATCGATCCCGACCACGAAACCCGAATTGGCGTTGAACTCGGCGCGCGAATACTGGCTCATCCCATTGGTGACGACCCGGCCTTCCTCGCTGGTCGCGGCGACCACCCGCCCGCCCGGGCACATGCAGAACGAATAGACCGTGCGCTCGTTGCTGGCGTGGTGGACCAGGCTGTAGGCCGCCGCCCCAAGATCGGGATGCCGGGCAAAGCGGCCATAGCGCGCCGCATCGATCCAGCTTTGCGGGTGTTCGATCCGCACCCCGATCGAGAACGGCTTGGCCTCGAGATGAACGCCGCGCGCGTAAAGCATTTCAAAGGTCGGACGCGCCGAATGACCGACCGCCAGCACGACGTGGTCGGCCTCAAGAAACGATCCATCGCCAAGGTACAGCCCACGCACGCGCATCTGGCCGTCCGCGCCGCGGTCAAGCTCAAGATCGTCAACCCGGGTCTGCCAGCGGTATTCACCGCCCAGTTCCTCGATCCCCGCGCGCAGGCTTTCCACCATCGTCACCAGACGGAAGGTGCCGATGTGGGGATGGGCTTCCCACAAGATGTCGTCAGGCGCCCCGGCCTTGACGAATTCCTCCAACACCTTGCGGCCCAGAAAGCGCGGATCCTTGACCCGGCAATAGAGTTTGCCGTCGGAAAAGGTTCCCGCCCCACCCTCGCCGAACTGGACATTGCTGTCCGGGTCAAGCTCGCCGCGTCGCCACAGGCCCCAGGTGTCCTTGGTGCGCTGGCGCACCACCTTGCCGCGGTCGACGATGATCGGCCTGAGACCCATCTGCGCCAGGACAAGGCCCGCGAACAGGCCGCAGGGCCCCGCCCCGATCACCACCGGGCGCGTACCACTCCACCCGTCGGGCGCATGGATCGGCGCGCGCCAGGCCATGTCCGGGGTCGCCCGCACGTCCTTGTCGCCTGCCAGGCGGGTAAGGACCTCGCCCTCATCCGCCACATCGGCATCGATGGTATAGACCAGCAGGATCGCGCTTTTGCGCCGCGCGTCGTTGCCGCGCTTGAACAGGGTCCAGCCGCGCAGGTCGGCCGCTGCGATGCCCAACCGCGCGCAGATCGCCGGGGCAAGCGCATCGGGCGAATGATCGAGCGGAAGCGAGAGGCCGGAGAGGCGGATCATGCCGCCGCCCCTAGAGCAGCTAAAGCCCCTTGAACAGCACCAGCATCCGTGCCCAGGCGCGCTCGGCCTCGGTCTTGTCGTAAACTGGCGCGTCGATCGTGCACCAGCCGTGGTCGGCATGATAGACCTCTACCTCGGCGGGCCGATGCGCAACCTTGGCGGTATCGACAAGAATTGATTTGTCCGCTGGCGAACGCGCATCGTCATTGCGTGCTATCGCCAGAAGGAAGCTGGCTTTGCTCCTGGGAATGGACAGGTGGGGACTGTCCTGGCCAGGCGTCACCAGATTCGCCCCATGGAGCGAGGCAGCCGCACGAACCCGGCCGGGCGCCGCGGCGGCAGTGCGCAGGGCATAGGGGCCGCCCATGCAATAGCCGCAGGTGCCGATGCCTTTCCGCGTGTCAACGGCGCCCTGCTTGTCGAGCCATGCAACAAATGAGGTTGCGTCGCGCGTGGTTCCGGCAGGGTTGATCGCGGCGATGGCCGGCTGGAGTTTCGCCTGCCCTTCAGGCGTCCGCCATTCCGCCATGCTGGCAAGCAGCGGCGCCCTGGCGGTGCGATAATAGTGGTTGACCACCAGCACGGCATAGCCCGCCTGGGCAAGCCGCTTGCCCATTGTCTTGTAGGCATCGCGCAGGCCCGCGATGTCGGGCCACATGATCACCGCCGGGAAACGCCCGCGCCGCGGGTGGACGAACCACGCGTCACAGGTTCCGTCGACGGTCGGGATCAAGACCATGCTTTCGACAACCCCCTGCCCGTCACCAACCCCGGCATCGGCGCAGGCCGCCACTGATGCGGCGATGCCGGCGGCAGCGAACTGGCGGCGGTTTAGACCAAGACCGGAAAGGGCGGCGTCCTCTTGCCCGGCAGTGAATTCATCGCACATCGCATTGCTCCTGACCGCCCGACGCCTGACAGGATACCGCGCCTCCCGCCAAGGTCCACCCTCCGTTTTACGCTGTGGTCCAGCACCGCGGGGGGCAAAGCGATCCGGTGTCGCCTCAACATGCGGGCTAACCGCGCGATTAAGGTTGCAATCCGGCCCGGAATGCGGCGAATTGCGCCCGGGCTGACTCGCGCAAGGACGAGCGGCATTAGGAGAGGACCCGTCATGCGTTTCAGGCTCTTGGCCGCCGTAGCCCTGTTGTCGCTCGCTGCCTGCGGCAAGAATGCCTCGGCTCCGGCCACCTCGGGCGTGACCGACGCGATGATCGCCAACGCAGCAGAGGGCGAATGGTTGTCCTATGGACGCGACTATGCCGAGCAGCGTTTTTCCCCGCTCAAGGTGGTCAACGATGGCAATGCCGGGCAGCTTGGCCTGGCGTGGTTCGCGGATCTCGACACGGCGCGCGGCCAGGAAGCGACGCCGCTGATGCACGACGGCACGCTCTACGTTTCCACCGCGTGGTCGATGGTCAAGGCCTATGACGCGAAGACCGGCGCGCTGAAGTGGGCCTACGATCCCAAGGTCCCGCGCGCCAAGCTGGTCGACGTGTGCTGTGATGCGGTCAATCGTGGCGTCGCGCTCTATGGTGACAAGGTCTATGTCGGAACGCTCGACGGGCGGCTGGTCGCGCTTGACCAGAAGACCGGCAAGGTGGTGTGGGACAAGCCGACCATCCCGGAAGGTTCGCACATGGCGATCACCGGTGCGCCGCGTGTGGTCAAGGGCAAGATTCTGATCGGCTCGGCCGGTTCGGAATATTTCAGCAGGGGCTACCTCGCGGCGTTCGATCCGCAGACCGGGCAGGAATTGTGGAAATTCTACACCGTCCCGGGCGATCCCTCAAAGCCGCAGGATGGCAAGCATCTCGACGCGGCAGCCAAGACCTGGAGCGGCGATTTCTGGAAGCTTGGTGGCGGCGGCAACGTGTGGGATTCGATCACCTATGATCCCGTCACCAACCTGATCATCTTCGGCACTGCAAATGCTGAGCCGTGGAACCCCACCTATCGCAACGGCAAGCGTGATGGCGCCGAC
>JAGWUU010000214.1 GCA_028868335.1 Sphingomonadales bacterium
CCCGCGCCAAGGGGTAATCGAGCGGCGGCATGGCCAGCTTTTCCACCGCGTGCGTATCGACCCAGGCAATTTCCTCACCATCGAGGCAGAGCGGATCACCCTGCCAGTGCCGGCAGATGTAAAGAAGTATGACAAGCGAGTGATCGCGGGATTCGGGCAAAGTCACCGAACTGGCGAATCCTGCGGGCATGAGCGAAGCGGGTTCGACAGCGAGGCCCAGTTCCTCCTGAATCTCGCGGCAAAGCGCGGATTCTGGCGATTCTCCGGGTTCGACCTTGCCACCGGGAAACTCCCAGAGCCCGCCGTGCTGCGCCCCGGAACGGCGTCTTTGCATCAAAACGCGGCCCATCCCGTCCATAATGGCGGCAGCGACGACGAGAATATTTGTCGGATTTACTGCCACTTCATACCCGCCCGCTTACCAATTCTTAACGGTCCCACCGCCAAAACGGCACCACCTCGCAATAGAACGGCAGGTTCGCATGATTGGCAAGCAACTGATGGGACGGATCCTGCACGATACTCGTGCCGCCACCGCGGTCGAGTACGGGCTGCTGATCGGCCTCATGGTGCTTGCCATGATGGTGGGCATGAACGGGTTCTCTTCCGAAGTTAACAAGCTGTGGAACAAGGTCGGGACGACCCTTTCTAATGCCGCTTAACCAATTGGAAAGACCTGCGCTTTAATGCGGGATTTGCTCTTACCGGTGGGACGGGACGAGCCGGGTAAAACTGACTGCAACTGGAGACGAAAAATGAAGTTCATCAACAAGCTGTTCCGCGACGAAGCTGGTGCGACCGCCATCGAATACGGCCTGATCGCCGCCCTCATCGCTGTTGCTGCGATCGTTGCCATGCAGAACATGGGCAAGAACCTGCAGAACACCTTCAACACTGCTTCGTCGAAGCTTGACTGCGCCAAGACCACTTCGTGCTAAGCGCAATCGAAGCTTGAAGCTTTGATAAAGATTGGAGGCGGCGGAGAAATCCGCCGCCTCTTTTCGTTGAACGAGGCGTGGTGCCAACCGCGCCTGTTCCTTTGTCGTCAGTACGTAACCAGCTTGATCTTCTGCCCGGCGCTGATCCTGCTGGTTGAAGTCAGCGCGTTAAGCACCAGAAACCGGTCAAGCGGTGCGTCGGTATAGGCCATGCGCTGGGCGAGCGAATTGACGGTGTCGCCCGCCTTGGCAGCGATTACCACCAGCTTGCGCGGCTTGACCGCAGCCGCCTCTGCCGCGGAGATGCGCCGCATCGACGCAAACATCGAATTAAACGCGCTCGTCCCACCCGGCTGGGCAATCGTCACGAAGTGATAGGCGTGAGTCGAATCGAACTGATAGGCGAACACCGTCACCGCGACCTGGCTGCCGCCATTGTCGACGCTCGCCGTGGCATAGGCAGCCGGAAGACCGTTGACGGTGGTTTTCTGGATCGCCCCCGGATCGATCTTGGGCTGGTTGGCATCGGTCAGACCGCCAAAAGCCGCCCGGACATAAGCGTCGAGATCACCGCTGAACGGCGCAGTCGTGAACTGCCCCTTGCCCGACTGGCCTGAAATCGAGACCGCCTGGGTGCCGTTGAGCATGTAGAACCCGTTCGGTGATTCGAACGCCAACCTCAGTTCCGGATGAGTAAACTTGCGCCCTTCGACAATTCCCTGCTTGGGATCGTCGCCATAGGTCAAACCGCTGATCCTGGTGAGGAAGGTATCGCGATTGGTGATTCCCGTCGCGTTCGCGCCAGCCAGGGCCAGCGCAGCCTGCACGCGCGATGCCGGATCGGGGTGGGTCGAAGCCCAGGTCGGGACCGAATTGGTGGTGCCCATCAGCTTGGCCTCGAGCGCATTCTGGTTGGCAAGGCTTTGCAACACCGTAGCCATGGCGCGCGGATCGTAGCCAGCGCGCTTGAGATAGGTGACGCCCAGGGAGTCGGCCTCGCTCTCCTGACTGCGCGAATACTTCAGCGTCAACAACTGCGACCCTTGCTGGAAACCCTTCTGCAGCAACTGCCCGACCTGGCTGTTGCCCAGCAGGACGCCGGAAAGCACCGTGCCCAGCACGCCGATGATCGTATTCTTGGTCGCTGCGCTCTGCCGCTTGGCTGAGTGGCGGGCGGCGACGTGGCCGACTTCGTGACCCAACACGCCCGCCAGTTCCGCCTCGTTGTTCATCAACGATACGAGCTGGCGCGTGGTGTAAATGTAGCCGCCCGGAATCGCGAAGGCGTTGTTGACCGAGGAATTGAGCAGGGTGACGGTGAAATCGCCGCGCGCATTGCTCAGGCCCGATTGAACGGCGATATTCTTGCCGATCGTCTCCACATAGCTGGCCTGCGGTCCGCTTACCGCCCCGCCGAATTCAGCGACGAGCTGCGGATGAGCCTTGGCGCCCTCCTGCTTGTCCGCGGCGCTGATCGCCTGCACCGTCCCCGCGGTTTGCGCCGCGCCGGGGATAGACAACGACACGAGCGCAGCAGACGTAACCGAACCCACCAGGACACGGCGCAACGAGTTGACGCGCGACATCAGACTTCTCCTCGATTTCCCCAATCTGGGGTCATGCTATCGCCAAGCAGGCGAGGAGGAAACCGATAAGTTTCTATATATTAACCGTGAATGGCCGTGGAAATGGTCAGTTCTGGCCGATCTTCAGGAAGCGTTCCTCGCGACGGCGACGCAATTCCGCCGGTGTGTATTTGCCCAGCAGATCAAGCTCCTCGCCAATCGCCGCGCCCAGGGCGTTCGCCGTCGCTCCGGGATTACGGTGCGCGCCGCCGACGGGCTCCTTGACGATCCGGTCGATCACGCCAAGAGCGAGCAGGTCTTGCGCAGTGACCTTCATCGCCTCGGCGGCGTCGGCCGCCTTGTCGCTGGTGCGCCACAGGATCGAGGCACACCCTTCGGGCGAGATGACCGAATAGATCGCGTGTTCGAGCATGAGTACGCGCTCGGCACTGGCCAAGGCGACCGCACCGCCCGACCCGCCTTCGCCGACGATGACCGAAACCATCGGCACCGGCAGGGCAAGGCACGCCTCGGTCGAGCGCGCGATGGCCTCTGCCTGACCGCGTTCCTCGGCCTCAACGCCGGGGAAAGCGCCCGACGTGTCCACCAGCGTCACCACTGGCAGGCCGAACCGTCCGGCCATGTCCATCAGGCGGATCGCCTTGCGGTATCCTTCGGGTTTGCCCATGCCGAAATTGTGCTTGATCCGGCTTTGCGTGTCGTTGCCCTTTTCATGCCCGATCACCATGATCCGACGCCCGCCGAGCCGCGCGAATCCGCCGATGATCGCCTGATCGTCGCCAAAATAGCGATCGCCCCCAAGCGGCATGAAGCCGGTGAACGCACTGGCGATGAAATCGCTGAAGTGCGGACGCATCGGGTGGCGCGCCACCTGGGTCTTTTGCCACGGCGTCAGCGCGGCATAGGTGCTGGCGAGGAGGTCCGCACTTTTGGTTTCAAGGCGCTTGATCTCCGCGGAGATGTCGACATCGCCGTCACGGGCGGTCTGCCGCAGTTCGGCAATCCGGGCTTCGAGCGCCGCAACGGGCTTTTCGAACTCGAGGTAGGAAATCATCGCGCCGCGCTAGCTGCCCTTGCGCCGTACCGCAAGAGCCAACCGGAAGCCGCTAGCCGCGGCCGGAAACCTGCGCGAGTGGATGGCGGGTATTGACCAGTGCGACCAGCCGTGCGCTGTCGACATGGGTATAGATCTGGGTGGTGGCGATGTCGGCGTGGCCGAGCAGGGTCTGCAACACGCGCAGGTCCGCCCCGCCCTCCAGCAGGTGCGTGGCGAAAGCATGGCGCAGGACATGGGGGCTGACCTTTTCCGGGTCGATCCCGGCCCGCGCGGCCAAGGCTCGCAGAAGTTGGAAAAGGCGCACCCGTGTCAGATGCCCCTTTCCTGAGCGCGAGGGGAACAGCAGCTTCCCCCCCTCCCCGCGCAAAACCAGCCAGCGCGACAATGCCATGCGTGCCCGTGTGCTGACAGGCACCATGCGCTGCTGCCCACCCTTGCCGGTAACGGTCAAAAAGGGCGCGTCGCGCGGTACGGCGGCCAGCGGAAGTGACACCAGCTCGGTCGCGCGCAAGCCTGATCCGTACAGCAGTTCAAGCAGCACCAGCATCCGTACGGCATCGCTTCTGCCACTTTCAGCCTCGCTCTCGACGCGGTTGAACAAGGCCTCGACCTCGCCATGACCAAGCAGGCGCGGCAGCGGGCGGCGGGTGCGCGGACGCGGCAGCGCCGACGAAGGATCGTCGTCTCGAAGACCTTCATCGGCAAGGAAGCCGAAGAACTGGCGCAATGCCGAGCATTTGCGGGCAAGGCTGGATGGAGCCAGCCCAGCCCAAGCCGCGCCAAGCGAGGCTAGAGACTGCCCATCGACCGCGGCCAGATCGCCGATCGCCTCTTCCGCGCCTTCAAGATCGCCGCGATAGGCGGCAAGCGTGTTGGCCGCCGCGCCGCGCTCGGCGGCGAGCATGGCGAGGAAGGCATCGACCGCGCTGGAAATCGTTCAGCCCCGCGCAACGGCTTCGGCGGCGATCATCCGCGCTTCGGCACCAAGGCCGACGCGATTGAGCGCCGAAACGATATGGAACAGGTTTATGCTGGTCATCTTGTCCCAGCCGTCGCCCTGCATCCCCACCCCGGCGAGCAGAACCACCAGCGTCTGATTGTTCACGCCAGCTGCGGCATCGATCAACTGGGTCCAGCGTGTCCGCCTTCCCGGATCTATGCCCACCTTTCCGGCGAAGCTGCGCGAAGTATCCTGGTCGATGCGGTTCAGGCCGGCAAGACCGGCAAGCAGGAAGCGCGACTTGCGGTGGCCGGTACTGGAATCGTTGTCGTAGAACGCGTTGAGCCCACCACCGTCGATCATTGCCCTGGAGTCCGGCGCCGTCAGGGAGAGCAGGCCCCATGCCTGGCTGCCTTTGCCGGCCTGGGGCGACCAGCGCTGCGCGTTCCGGTCCAGGCC
The DNA here is from genome assembly GCA_028868335.1 of Sphingomonadales bacterium. Taxonomy (GTDB): domain Bacteria; phylum Pseudomonadota; class Alphaproteobacteria; order Sphingomonadales; family Sphingomonadaceae; genus Novosphingobium. The sequence continues at coordinate 4,981 of JAGWUU010000214.1, forward strand.
AGCCGCCAGCATCGAGGCAATCAGATCGGGCGCGTCGGCGCTGAAATCGCCGGAAACCGGCATGCGCGCCGCCGCATAGGCGGTGAGCACCTGGCGTGAATAGCGCGCCTGCGGGTCGGTCCCGCCATCCCACAGCGCGCGAATTGCCGCCATGCGGTCGGATGGCGTTTCACCGGTATAGGCGGCGCGCAGCCGGCCCACGCGATCAGCCCATTCGCCGGTAATGTCTGATTGGGAATAAATCTGCCCATAGAGATCCACCATCGCCGCGCTCGACAATACGCCCGCCGCGCCCGCACGATCCGCCGCCGTGGCCCGACTGGTCAGCGGCAGCATCGGCGCC
>JAGWUU010000215.1 GCA_028868335.1 Sphingomonadales bacterium
AAGCCGTGGCGGCGGGCGCGGACGAGGCGGCTGGGCTGGAAAGTGCGCTTCATGATCTGACCTTCGAATCTCGTAATAAAAATGCCGCCCGCGAAGGCGGCCGAATTACAGAGGCGCGCCGTTACGTAAGATGCCGGTCCGAGTCAAGGGATTCGCGGGGTGACGGCAAGTCATTTCCGGTTGGGCGCCGGGCTCAGTTCAAACCGGCCCACTTCCTCATGTCGCCCGCCGTCAACCACTTGGCGCTGGCGAAGGGCACCGAATTGGTCATGGCATAAAAGGTGCTGGCCTGCTGTGCGGTCATGCCCATTTCGCGGTAGTAGTCGGTATAGGCGCGGTTTTCGGGCGCGTCGGCGGGATAGTCCTTTGCCTCGCGCCCGTCCTCGTCCTCCCAGGAATGGACCGCGAATTCCGAGCCTTCGTCGGCGATCCGCTCGCGCCCGGCAAGGAACAGCTCAACCCCGCCAGACCGCACCGAACCTCCGGCGGGGACGTGGGTGATGATCCCCCTGGCATGGATCATCCGGCCCAGCCGGAGGTTGGCGCGATCGTCTTCGGTTCCGGGGCACTCGATCATCTCGATCGCCGTGATCCCGGGAAAGGCCTTGAGCATGGCTTCGAATTGCGCGGGGCTGCGCGCGTCGGTCACGTCGACCAGCGCGGCGTGTTTCGTGTCCAGCACGCGGAACGGCCCATAGGCGGCCACTCCCTTGGGCGTCACCGGCGGCGCAACGCCGACCAGCCGCTCCGATCCCCCATCGCTGACGAAAACCGTTTCCTCGACCGTCTCAACCGTCTCGACCACGGCTTCGCGCGCCATGACCGGCGTGGCGGTCAGCGCAAGCAGCGGCAACAGGACGGAAAGGATCGGGCGCATGGGCACACAATGCCGGTGTCGCTTTACCGGAACCCCAATGTCCGGGGTTAAGATCAGGTTACCGCTATTTTCGCGTCACGGCCTCTCGACAGTCCTGCCCCACTTCGCCATCACGGAAAAAATGCATTGTTTCGGGGGTTTGGTTTGGTTGCGCTGGTTTCGACGGTTGCCTATCTCGGGCTGGAGGCGCGAAGCGTCGAAGTACAATGCCAGATCGCCCCGGGGTTGCCGCGCTTCAATCTGGTCGGCCTGCCCGACAAGGCGGTCAACGAAAGCCGCGAACGGGTCCACGCCGCGCTGGCTTCGATGGGCCTGTCGCTCCCGCCCAAGCGGATTACGATCAACCTGTCACCGGCAGACCTGCCCAAGGAAGGCTCACACTACGATCTGCCGATCGCGCTGGCCCTGCTTGCGGCAATGGGCGTGACCGATGCAGAGCAGCTTGCGGACTATGTTGCGGTAGGCGAACTGGCGCTCGACGGGCGGATCGTGCCGACGCCCGGCGTGCTGCTCGCCGCGCTGCACGCCGCGCAGGCGGACAAGGGGCTGGTCTGTCCCGCCGCGCAAGGGTCGGAAGCAAGCTGGGCAAGCGGGGTGTCTATGGTCGCGGCGCCCGATCTGGTCAGCCTGCTAAACCACCTCAAGGGCACACAGCAATTGCCGCCGCCCGCGCCTGGCGAGGCCGAGGCGCCGGGCCTTGGCCCTGACCTCAGGCAGGTCAAGGGGCAGGAAACTGCCAAGCGCGCGCTGGAGATCGCAGCGGCGGGCGGGCACAACCTGCTGATGATCGGGCCGCCGGGTGCGGGCAAGAGTCTGCTCGCCTCGTGCCTGCCGGGGATCCTGCCCGACCTTACCGCGGCCGAAGCGCTGGAGGTGTCGATGGTCGCCTCGGTGGCGGGCCTGCTGGAGGAGGGGCGGATCAGCCGCACCCGCCCGTTCCGGTCGCCACACCATTCAGCCTCGATGGCGGCGCTGACGGGCGGCGGCTTCAGGGTCAAGCCGGGCGAGGTCAGCCTTGCCCACCTTGGCGTGCTGTTCCTCGACGAATTGCCCGAGTTCCAGCGCGCCGTGCTCGATTCGCTGCGCCAGCCGCTCGAAACCGGGGTGGTCGATGTCGCTCGGGCCAATGCCCACGTCACCGTCCCCGCCCGCGTCCAGCTCATCGCGGCGATGAACCCGTGCCGATGCGGGCATCTGGGCGATCCGGCGCTGGGTTGCTCACGAGCGCCAAAATGCGCCGCTGATTACCAGAACAAGGTTTCGGGCCCGCTGCTCGACCGGATCGACCTCCATGTCGAGGTGGACCCGGTCAGCGCCGCCGATCTTGCCCTGCCGCCGCCCGCCGAAGGCAGCGCGGAAGTCGCCGCCAGAGTGGCACAGGCACGCCAAATCCAGACCGCCCGCCTCGACGGCACCGGCAAACGCAGCAATGCCGAACTCGACGGCGACCTGCTCGAACGCCACGCCACTCCCGACGAGTCCGGGCGTCAGCTTCTGTTCCAGGCGGCCGAGGCGATGCGGCTGTCGGCCCGCGGCTATACGCGGATGCTGCGCGTGGCGCGGACCGTTGCCGACCTCGCCGGAAGCGAGGGGGTGGGGCGGATTCATGTGGCCGAAGCGCTCAGCTACCGGCGGGTCGCCCCAAGGGCGTGACCCGCCGCTGCTGCTGCGCCCCGGACGTCAATGCTGCCAGTGTTCGAGGTCGATCTTGAGGATCTGTCCGGAGCCCGGCGGGGTGCCGAACCCGAAGTTCGAAACATAGAGATTGCCATCGGGACCATAGGTCATGCCGGTCGGGAACATCAGTCCGTCGGCGATGATCTTGCGGCTGCCGTTCGGTTCGAGCCGCGTCACCCGTCCGGTGAAGGGCGTTGGCACATGATGGTTGCCCGACATTTCCAGCACGTACATCCGGTCATTGCTGTCGAATGCCAGCCCGAGGATCATGTTGAACCCTGTTTCGTCGACCTTGATCTGACCGCCGGGATTGACCTTCCACACCGTCGAGCTGCCGATCGGCTGCGGGAAGGTGCTGAGGTTCCCGACATAGAAATTGCCGTGGTAGGTCAGCGCCGTTGGCACCACATGGCCTTCGTGGGCCGAAACGTCGATCACCCTGCTGATGTTTCCTGTCGGCGTGATGCGGTCGATCTCGCCATGGTTGGGTTCCACCGCGTAAAGCGATCCCCGCACCGCGACCATCGAGAACCAGGTGCCATCGGGTTCGAAATCGTCAGGCTCGACAACCGCGGTGGGGTGGGCCTTCTGGTACGCGCTCAGGTTGGCGACCAGCGTGGCGGTGTGATTGGAATTGATCCGCACGATCCCGTTGGGCAACGAGGTCACGCCATGCGAGCATCCGGCCCCGGCAAGCAGGCCGTAAAGCGTATTGCCGATGAAGGCGACGTCGGCGACCCCGCTGCGCAGGCTGCCTTGGGTAGGGGCGGTCTGGCTGGATGGAAGGGTGTCGATGACGGTCGTGACGTTGCCTTCAGGATCGACCATCGAGATTCGCCCGCCCGTTTCGGCGCCGGTATAGGGGCCGACCGGAGGAACCACCTGGGCACACTGACCGGCGGTCGACTGCGCTCCCCCCGGCCCGGCTTCGGCGACGTAGAGATTGCCGTCCGGTCCGAACTTCAAGCCGCGCGGGTTGTCCAGCCCGTGCGCGAAAACCGACACCACCGGCCCGCTGCCCGCCTGCGCCGGGCTGGCGGCGAGCGAGGCGACCAGCGCCGACGCGGAAATCAGGGCGGACATTGCAACTGATGCGGCTGGGGTGAAGCGCGGCGTCCTCGGCATGACAAATCTCCTAGCTTACGAGAATGTGGCAAGTATTCGTCGACCCGGATTTTTTGTTATGCAAAGACAGGGGTTCGCTGAAACGCGAACAAGAAGTGCAGCGGTAAAGGTGACCCACTGAGCTTCGAATGAAGCGGCCACAACAATGAGTTGGCCGCACCGTTCTGCTCAAGCGCGGCAACTTACGCCTGAATCGATAATTGTCAAATTTGTTGCCGCTGTGTGCATTAGGTCAACAAGCGGGGCGCCGATGCCGACCCGTGGCGGGCGGAACGGCGCTTGCGCGGGTCAGACCGCGAAGATCAGCGCGTCGCTTTCGCGGGCGAGGACAGCGCCCACGCCTTCCAGCGGCTCGAACGCGGTATCGGTAAGGTCGACGTTGCCCAGGCCCTTGAGCTTGAAATAGCCCAGCCGCCGTTCGTCGTCGCTGCGCCAGGCCTTGCCGGTGTTGAGCGCTCCGACGAACAGTTCGCCATGGCGTTCGAACATCTGGTGCGGGGCGAGCAGCATCTGCGCGCCGTTGTATTCGGCACGGATCACCAGTCGCCTGGCTATGGCTTCGATGAACTTCCGTTCGTGGGGCACTGTTGCGTCTTGTGCATGTTGCATTGCAACATAATGCCGCAAGGAAATTGCGGGATCAAGACAAAACCGCGGCCGCGGCCAAGGTGACTATCCTGGTGCGGACCTAGCGCAGGGCGCTGAGTTGGGGTTTGACCTCGCAGTCGTCATAGGAGCCCAGCGTCTTGCCCACCTCGCTGGCATCGCGCCACTCAAGCTCCTTGGGGCCGATCAGGCGGCCGTCGTGGGCGTGAATTCCGATCGGGGCGATTGGCAGGCCATCGCGCTCGTCGCACAGCACCGGGTTGCTCGGTACGCCGGCCCCGTACTTTTCGCCCCACTGGCGCAGCGCGAGCATCGCCGGGAGCAGGTCGAGCCCCTTTTCGGTCAGCCGGTATTCGATCTTGCGGCGATCATCGGGCAAGGGCTCGCGCTTCATGATGCCGTGTTCGACCAGCCGGGCCAGCCGGTTCGACAGGATATTGCGGGCAATGCCGAGCGCGCCAAGGAATTCCTCGAAGTGGTGCAGGCCGTTGAACGCGGCGCGCAGGATCATGAACGACCACCGCTCGCCCATCACCTCAAGCGCCGAGGGCAGCCCGCAGTTCTGCATATCGTTGAGCGGTTCGCGCAGATGACCCATCGTTCAAATCCCTTTCCCGGGTGACCCTAGCGCAATCGCGCTTGAAGGCCGACAAAAAATTCTTTGCTGCGATGCACGATTTTAGATTGCAACTTAAAACCTATCATGTTAGGTAGCAATTAGCAATGCAAATCGACAGTTTCCTCCCTCCCAGGACCGCCGATCCCTGCGTGCCGGACATGAATAAGGGGAAAACCTATGCTTACTCAGACTTACAGCCCGCTTCCGCGCATTCTGCTTGCCGCCGGTCTGGCCATGGCCGGAACGATCGCCAGCTTCGGCATTACCGTCGCTCCCGCACGTGCTGGCACCTCGGCCTATTCCGCAACGCTTGCCGCTGGTCTTGAGGCTCCCGCCCGCAAGGTCGTCAATGGAGTGCTGTGGAACTGCAACGGCAGCAATTGCGCCGGCCCGGTCGATGGCGCTCGCGCGGTCAATA
>JAGWUU010000216.1 GCA_028868335.1 Sphingomonadales bacterium
TGCCGTTCAACCTGTTCGGCGCAGCGCTGTTCACGCGGATGCTGGCGCAACAATGCGATCTGGAGCCTGGCGAACTTGTATGGACGGGCGGGGACACCCACCTCTATCTCAATCACGCCGAGCTGGTGGCCGAGCAGCTTGCCCGCGCCCCTTCAGGGATCGCGACGCTGACGATCGGACGGCGCCCGGAAACCGTTTTCGACTACCGGATCGATGACTTTGAAGTGACCGGCTATGCCCCGCAGGCGGCGATCAAGGCCCCCGTTGCTGTATAGTTGACTCTGCTTGAGTTTGAAATAATATGTCGCCAGTCTAAAATTTGCTTCCAAGGACGCGAAAGGCATCCGCGAAGCGGGAGAGCGCGATATGGCCGAGCGGCCCGTCAGGAATGAACAAGCGCGCGGCAACTTGCCGCCCCTGTCGCTGCACGTTCCCGAACCACCGTTCCGGCCGGGCGATCCGGTCGACTATTCCTACCTGACGATCCCGCCCGCGGGCGCGCAGCCGCGTCCGGATGAAGCCTGCCCGGCCTCGGAAACCTGGCCGCTTTGCCAGGACCTGATCCGCGTTCTCGATGACGATCACCGCGCGATCGGTCCATGGGATCCGAAGCTCGATGCGGAAACGCTGCGCCGGATGCTGCGCACCATGGCGCTGACCCGCGCATTCGATGATCGGATGTACCGTGGCCAGCGGCAGGGCAAGACCAGCTTCTACATGAAGTGCACCGGAGAGGAGGCGACCAGCGTGGCCTCCGCCTTTGCGCTTGCCGATGATGACATGGTGTTCCCCTCCTATCGCCAGCAGGGCATCCTGATCGCGCGCGGCTATCCGCTGACCGAGATGATCAACCAGATCTATTCGAACCGGGCGGACAAGCTGAAGGGGCGCCAGCTTCCGATCATGTATTCCAGCCGGGAACACAGCTTCTTCACGATCAGCGGCAACCTGGCGACCCAGTATCCGCAGGCGGCGGGCTGGGCCATGGCCAGTGCGATCAAGGGTGACACCCGCATCGCCGCAAGCTGGATCGGCGAGGGATCAAGCGCCGAGGGCGATACCCATGCCGCCCTGACCTTCGCCACGGTGTTCAATGCCCCGGTGGTTTTCAACGTGGTCAACAACCAGTGGGCGATCTCCAGCTTCTCGGGCTTTGCCGGGGGCGAGCGGGCGACCTTCGCCGCCAAGGCGGTGGGCTATGGCGTGGCGGGTCTGCGGGTTGATGGCAACGACGCGCTGGCGGTCTATGCGGCGATGCGCTGGGCGGCAAACCGGGCCCGGTCCAACATGGGCCCGACCCTGATCGAGCATTTCACCTATCGCGCCGAGGGCCATTCGACGTCGGATGATCCCAGCCAGTACCGCTCCGCGCAGGAGCGGGCGGAATGGCCGCTGGGCGATCCGATCACGCGGCTTGCCCGCCACCTCATAGCGCTTGGCGAATGGACCGAGGACGCGCAGGAGGCGATGGACCGGGAACTGGTCGATCAGGTCAAGGCCGCGACCAAGGAGGCCGAGAAGAACGGCGTGCTCGGCCATGGCCTGCACCATCCGTTCCACACCATGTTCGAGGACGTGTTTGAGGAACTGCCCTGGCACCTGCAAGAGCAGGCCGAACAAGCCATTCGCGAGCGCCGGATCAAGTGGCCCACCTGGAAGGAGTACGAGTGATGACGCTGGAAGAAGCGCCCCTGTCGCTCGCCAATGCTCCGTTCAAGCGGCTCAACATGATCGAGGCGATCAACGATGCGCTCGACATCATGATGGAACGCGATCCCAATGTGGTGATCTTCGGCGAGGACGTAGGCTATTTCGGCGGTGTGTTCCGCGCCACCGCGGGCCTCCAGAAGAAACATGGCAAGTCGCGGGTGTTCGATACCCCGATCAACGAATGCGGGATCATCGGCGCGGCGGTAGGCATGGGGGCCTATGGCCTGCGTCCGGTGCCGGAAATCCAGTTTGCCGACTATATCTATCCGGGGCTTGACCAACTGGTGTCGGAAGCCGCGCGGCTGCGTTATCGCTCGGCGGGCGAATTCATAGCGCCGATAACCGTGCGCTCGCCGTTTGGCGGCGGGATCTTCGGTGGCCAGACCCACAGCCAGAGCCCGGAGGCGCTGTTCACCCATGTCGCGGGGATCAAGACCGTGATCCCCAGCACGCCCCACGACGCCAAGGGCCTGTTGATCGCCGCCATTGAGGACAACGATCCGGTGATCTTCTTCGAACCCAAGCGGATCTACAACGGTCCGTTCAGCGGCTATTACGACAAGCCGGTGGAACCCTGGGCGAAGCACGCCGACAGCGAGGTGCCCGAGGGTTACTATTCGATCCCGCTGGGCAAGGCGCGCGTGGTGCGCGAGGGCGAAGCGATGACCGTGCTCGCTTACGGCACGATGATCCATGTTACCGAGGCGGTGTGCCGCGAAAAGGGCGTCGATGCCGAGATCATCGACCTGCGCACCCTGGTTCCGATCGACATAGAGACTGTGCAGAAGTCGGTGGAAAAAACCGGCAAGTGCCTGATCGTCCACGAGGCGACCCGGACCTGCGGTTTTGGCGCGGAGCTGTCCGCGCTGGTGCAGGAGCGTTGCTTCTACCACCTCGAAGCGCCGATCGAGCGCGTGACGGGCTTCGATACGCCCTATCCGCACAGCCTCGAATGGGCTTATTTCCCCGGACCGGTCCGCATCGGCGAGGCCGTGGACCGGCTACTCAAGGCATAACGCGATGGGCAAGTTCACTTTCAATCTCCCCGACATCGGCGAAGGCATCGCCGAAGCGGAAATCGTCGCCTGGCACGTCAAGGTTGGCGACCGGGTCGAGGAGGATGACAAGATTGCCGACGTGATGACCGACAAGGCCACCGTCGAGATGGAAAGCCCGGTGTCGGGCGTGGTGGTTGCCGTGGCCGGTGGCGAGGGCGAGATGATCGCGATCGGATCGCCGCTGGTGGTGATCCAGACCGATGGCGAGGTTGACGGCAACGAAGCGCCGGTCGCGCCTCCCGTGGCCGAACGGATCGAAGCGGAAACGCCTGATGTCGCAGACGTGGCGAAGGTTGAGGCTGCCGTTGAAAGTCCCGCTCCTCTCGAGGGGAAGGGGGTAAGCGAAGCCAGCTCCGCCGCCGCGGTTCCCCAATCCCCGCCCCCTTCTCCTGTAGTTGAGAAGGAGAAGGCATCACCGCCCGCCCACCATGCCAAGGTTCTCGCCAGCCCCGCGGTCCGCGCCCGCGCGAAGGAGTTGGGCATCGATCTCGTCCAGGTCCGCCCCGCGGAAGATGGTCGCCTGCGTCATGCCGATCTGGACGCCTTCCTTGCCTATAACGGCGCCTTCCGCCCGGCCGGCGGCGCGCGCAGCGATCAGCAGATCAAGGTCATCGGCATGCGCCGCCGCATCGCCGAGAACATGGCTGCATCGAAGCGTAACATTCCGCATTTCTCCTATGTGGAGGAATGCGACGTCACCGCGCTGGAGGAGCTGCGCGCCCAGCTCAACGCCGGATACGCGGACCGGCCCAAGCTGACCATGCTGCCGTTGCTGATTGCCGCGATCTGCCGGACATTGCCGGATTTCCCGATGCTCAACGCCCGCTATGACGACGAGGCCGGGGTAGTGACGCGCTTCGGCGCCGTCCATCTGGGCATGGCCGCCCAGACCGACGCCGGGTTGATGGTTCCGGTCATCCGCGATGCGCAGGACAAGAACTTGTGGCAGCTCGCAAACGAGATTCGCCGCCTTGCGGAAGCGGCGCGAAACGGAACGGCCAAGAGCGCGGAGCTGTCCGGGTCGACCCTGACGATCACCTCGCTTGGCCCGCTCGGTGGCGTGGCGACAACGCCGGTTATCAACCGGCCGGAGGTGGCGATCATCGGCCCGAACCGGATCATCGAACGTCCGATGTTCGTGCCCGACGGCATGGGCGGAGAGCGGATCGCCAAGCGCAAGCTGATGAACATGTCGATCTCGTGCGATCATCGCGTGGTTGATGGTTGGGACGCGGCAAGCTTTGTCCAGGCGCTCAGGCGGTTGATCGAAACGCCCGCGCTGCTGCTGGCGGACTAGGAGAAGGCGCGATGGCAAGGGAACCCCGGATCGACGCCTATATCGCCGGGGCCGCGCCTTACGCCCAACCGATCCTGACGCACCTTCGCGAACTGGCGCACCGCGCGGTTCCCGGACTGGACGAAGCGATCAAATGGGGAATGCCGCATTTCATCTACAAGGGTAAGAACCTGGCCGGAATGGCCGCGTTCAAGGCCCATGCCTCGTTCACGATCCACGGGGATTCGGCCTTTTCAGGGCTGGCCAAGGATGGCGCCATGGGGCAATTCGGCAAGCTTGCCTCGCTTGCCGATCTGGCGGACGATGCAGAGATTGCCGCCCGCCTGACGGCCGCGTGCGAGCGGATCGACGCGACGGGCACCGCCGTCCCCCGGAAGGAAAGCGCGGCGCCGCGCCAGACCAAGGCCGAATTGGCGATCCCGCCTGAATTCGCGGAGGCGCTGAAGGCGAATTCCGCAGCAAATATCACGCTGGAACACTTCGCCCCATCGCACCGCCGCGAATATGTCGAGTGGATCGCCGAGGCCAAGCGTCCCGAAACCCGCGACAAGCGGATCGCTCAGGCTATCGAGTGGCTTGCCGAAGGGAAGAAGCGCAACTGGAAATACGAGAACTGCTGATCGCTTGGCAGACCCCCGGCGGGCGGGCTTAGCGGACGATGGCGCTGTAGGCGATCTGGCCCGATCCCTGCGCGGCGCGCGCCGACGCTATCCGCCAGCGAACGTGCGTGACGTCCTCGGGAGTAGCCTCGCGGCTGCCGACGTGAAGATCGCCAAGCCTGCCCCAGGTGCGCCCGCCGTCGATCGACACTTCCTCATCCCCGTCAGCGCTTTCCTGGTAATAGACCGAGTGGGGCAGGGGATTGGTAACGGTAAAGCCGCCATTGCCGCCCATGCGGGACCAGTTCACGACATAGACCACCCGGTCGCCGCGGCTGAGGCGGCTCGCCGGTTCCAGCAGGTGCCCCCGCGTCGGCGTGTTACGCTCGACGAAGACGGCGCTGGCGAGCGAGACGGCCGGGCTGGCGAGCGCGGCGGTAGCGCTCGTGGCAAGGCTGCCGGCAAGGACAAGCAGGCGAAGGATTTGCAATGTATCGGCCCCCGTTGACATCCGCGTTGCGGACGATGCGGATTCCCTTTTCCGGGGTACCGGCAAAGATATGGTTAACGCCGTGTTTGCGGCATTTCGCGCGGGTGTTTGAACGGCAACTTCCGCCGTGTCGCCGGGTAGCCGAAAT
>JAGWUU010000217.1 GCA_028868335.1 Sphingomonadales bacterium
GTGCTGACACTCAATAGCGCGATCAAATGGTGGGCCAGGAACCGGCGTGACGCAGTGGCGCTGTCACTGGGCGGCGACAGCGTGACCTATGGCGAGTGGGCAGGCTGGATCGACCGGCTCGCCGCGCGGCTCGTCGAACTTGGAGTGAGGCCGGGCGACCGGATCAACGGTTGCGGGGCCAACAGTCTCGAATACTGCACGCTGGCCTTTGCCGCGATGCGGGCCGGGGCGATCATCGCTCCGCTCAACGCGCGCTTCACCGCGCACGAACTGGCTGAAATCGTTGTCGATCATGGTTCGCGCCTGATCTTCGCCGATCCCGATCAGGCGGAAAAGTTCGTCGATACCGGCGTACCCGTCCATGGCTTTGCCGAGGTTGGCGCATTGCGCAAAGGCGGTGAGGCGGGCATCGCGCATGATCCCCAATCCGACGACTGTGTCGTGATCATCTCGACCAGCGGATCGACCGCCAAGCCCAAGGGGGTGATGTTCTCGCATCGCACGATGCTGGGCTATATCACCGCCAACGCAATGGAGGACGGCGCGCTGCGCGACGGGGGCGGGGTGATCGTCGTGGCGCCGCTGGCGACCTCGGCGGGCATGGTCCAGCTCATCCACTACGCGGCCATGGGTTGCACGCTCTATTTCGAGCCACACTTCGATGCCCAGCGCTTCCTCGACATCCTGGTGAACCGCAAGATCGTGAGCTTTGGCGGTGCACCGGCGTTCTTCGAGCGGATCGCCGCGCTGCCGAGCTTCAAGGACGCCGATCTCTCGCACCTCAAGGTCGTCACCGTCGGCGGCGCACGCGTGACGCGGGATCTGTTCGATGCCTGGGCAGCCAAGGGCAAGACGATCCGGCAGGTCTATGGACAGACCGAAGTTGGCGGGAATTCGACCATCATGCCCGGATTTCTCGCCGCCGAATTTCCCGAGAAATGCGGCTGGGGCGGAATATTCACCGAGCACCGGATCGTCGATCGCGACGGCAACACCCTTCCACCCAACACGGAGGGCGAAATCCTGGTGCGCGGCCCCGGCATGATGCTGGGCTACTGGAACAATCCCAAGGCCACCGCCGAGACGATCCGCGACGGCTGGCTGCACACCGGCGACATCGGCACGATCGACGAGCGCGGACTGATCACGTTTGTCGACCGGCTCAAGGACATCGTCATATCCGGCGGGCTCAACATCTCCGCCGCCGAAGTCGAGCGCGCGGTGCTGGACTTTCCGGGGGTGGAGGAAGCGGCGGTGATCGCCGCGCCCGACGCACGGTTCCAGGAGACGCCGCTCGCCGTGGTCTATGGCCGCGCGGAAATCGACGTTGCCGCGCTGATCGCCCACTGCAACGCGCGGCTCGCCGACTACAAGGTGCCGCGCTATGTCGCGGTGCGCCGCGAGCCATTGCCGCGCCTTGCCACCCAGAAAATCTCAAAACCCGCCCTGCGCGAGGAATACGCCGAGGCGCACCTCACGCTTCCGCGCGTCCGCTGAACCCAAGGAACCGAACATGGCGACTCTGGCACCTTCGATCCCCTCTCACGTCAAGCCCGAGCAGGTGTTCGCGTTCGACATCTATGCCGACCCACGTATCGGCGACGACGTGCAGGGAACCTATGCCGCCGCGCTGGAGAACGCGCCCGACATCTTCTGGTCGCCGCTCAACGGCGGGCACTGGCTGGTCAAGCGCCACGACCTGATTGCAGAGATCGTGAAGAATCCGGACGTTTTCTCCGCCCGCGAGATGCAGATTCCCCGGGTGGAGAATCCGCCGTTCTTCATTCCGCTCAGCCTCGATCCGCCGCAGAACGTGCCTTATCGCCATGTCCTGATGCCGAAATTCTCGCCGCGCGCCGTCGCCGAGATGGAACCCAAAATGCGCGCCATGGCGGCGGAGATCGTCAGCGAGGTCGCCGGCAAGGGCGAATGCGATTTCATTCACGATGTCGCCGCGCGCTTTCCCGTGTCGGTGTTCATGGCGCTGATGGGCCTGCCGCTGGATCGGCTCCATGAATTCCGCGCGATTGCCGACGCCCACTTCAATGCCCGGACCAACGAGGACCTGGCCGGAACAATGGGCCAGATCGCTGGAATATTCCTCGAACTGCTGGCGCTGCGCCGCGCCGAGCCGACCGACGATCTGCTGTCCTACTTCCTCGATGCAGAGATCGAGGGCCGCAAGCTTGGCGAGGAGGAAATCCTGGCGATGTGCATGGTGCTGTTCCTTGGCGGAATGGACACGGTGACCAACGTGACGGGGTTTTCGTTCCAGTACCTCGCGGGCCATCCGCAATTGCAGGCCCGCCTCGCCGCCGATCCCTCGCGCCTGCCCGATTTCGCTGAGGAAGGTCTGCGGATGTTCGGCGTGATCGGCACGCCCCGCCTGGTCGTGAAGGACTTCGACGCGCATGGCGTGTCTTTCCGCAAGGGTGAAATGGTGCTGAGCGCACTGTGGGAAAGCGGACGCGACGATCGCAAGGCCGCCGATCCCAATCGCTTCGACATTGATCGCAAGGACAAGTCGCACCTCAACTTCTCGACCGGACCGCACCTTTGCCTGGGTCATGCGCTGGCACGCGCCGAAATGCGGATTCTCGCCGACGAATGGCTGAAGCAGATTCCCTCGTTCCGGGCGAAACCCGGCGCCCGGCACGGCTTTCGCATCGGCACGGTAATCGCGCTGGAATCGCTCCCGCTCGAGTGGGATGCCGCCTGATGGCGCAAATGGTGACGGGGCAAGTGGGAGCGGAAGGTCCCTATTGGGACGCGCTTGCACAAGGACGGCTGCGGTTGCAGCGCTGCACCGGTTGCGGCGTCTGGCATTGGCCGGCCGTCTGGCGTTGCGGCCAATGCGGATCGTGGGACCACGAATGGGTCGAGCAGGAATTCGTCGGCACGGTGTTTACCTGGAACCGCACCCATCACCGCTTTGCCGGAACCGAGGGACTGCCGCTGCCCTACACCACCGTCCTGGTCGAACTCGACGGTAGCGGCGTTCGCCTCCAGGGCCTTCTGGAAGGGCCAGAGGATGGCCTCAGGATCGGTGCCCGCGTGACCGGGCGGGCCGATCGCACGCCGTTTGGCGAAACCTCGATTCCCTCGATCCGCTGGAGCCTGGCATGAGTTTGTCGTTGTCGGGCAAGACCGCGATCGCCGGGGTCGGTTATCGTCAGTACAAACGCGGCACCGCCCCCCTGCCAGAACGGGGCGTGCTGGTCCGTGCCATCGTCGATGCCTGCGAGGATGCGGGCTTCGATCCGGCCGACGTCGACGGCTTCGTTTCCTATGGCGACGACAAGAACGAGCCGGTGCGGTTGATGCCCGATCTGGGCACCCGGCGGCTCAACTGGTCCGCGCAGGTCTGGGGCGGGGGCGGAGGCGGGATTGCCGGAACCTTCGGTCTGGCCGCCGGGGCGATCCTTACGGGACAGGCAAAGGCCGTGGTGATCTTCCGCGCCCTTGCCGAAGGAAATTCCGGGCGGCTTGCCGCCGCGGTCATGGCGCATCACCTCAACGACCACATGGTCGGCGTCGGGCAGGTTGCCCCGGCGCAGGTCTGCGCGATGCGTGCCCAGCGCATGTTCGAGTATCATGGCGTACCGCGCGGCGTCTGCGAGGAACTGGTCCGTGCATCGTACCATCACGGTTCGCGCAACCCCGACGCGATCGGCTACGGCAAGGAACTGGACCTCAAGGCATTCCGCACCGCGCGCTGGATCGCCGAACCATTCCGCCTGTTCGATTGCAGCCGCGAGAACGACGGGGCGGGGGCGCTGCTGATGGTTTCGGCGGAACACGCCCGCGACTTGCGGAAGAAGCCGGTCAAGCTGCTATCGGTCGCGCAAGGCACCGAGCGGGGCTGGGGCGACCTTCTCGAGAATGACGATCCAGCGCTCTACGCCACGGGTGGTTTCCGCGCGATCAAGGATCGGCTCTATGATCAGGCCGGTCTGACCCCGGCGGACATCGACGTCGTCCAGCTCTACGAGAACTTCAGCGCGCAGGGCGTTGCCTCGCTGATCGATCACGGATTCTGTACCTATGAGAACGTGGCCGAGGTGCTGAAGTTCGAGAACCTGATCGCGCCATCGGGCAAGTTGCCGGTCAATACCTCGGGCGGGAACCTGGCGCACGGGTTCGTCCATGGCTTCGTCACCGCTGTCGAAGCGATCCGCTGCCTGCGCGGGGAAAGCCCCAACCCGGTGCCGGGCGCCAGGACGAGCTTGCTCGCCGGCGGGCCGGGCGCCCCGACCGTGAGTTCGGCGATCTTCGGCGTGGATTGAGCCGGGTCAGTCCTGCAGCTCGGCGGTCCTTACCCGAACCCCGGCGAAGAACATCCGCAAAGCTTCGGTAAAAACCTGCTCGTCGTTCATCGTGTTGGCGGCGACCGACTGGGCGAGGTTGGGATACTTCTCGGGGTCGATCGCGGGCATGGCGGGAACGCCCTTGGCGCGCGCCGCCGCTTCGAACAAGGCATCGCCGAAGGTCAGCTTCTCGATCCCTTCAAGGATCACCATGTGCAGGCTGCGGGTCTGGGGATACCCGGCGACCGCGTGCTCGTAGGAATCGAGCAGCAGGTGGCGCGGGAAGAATTGCAGGATCAGCGCCGCGGCCTGGGGGTGCTTGAGCAGCGCCCGCCGGGTTTCGACGCACAGTTCGATGGTGCGTTCCTCCCAGGTGCCTTCGGCGCTTTCATCATAGCCGGTGTCGAGCAGGATGAAGCGCGCCACTTCGGCCAGGATCTCGGCCTTGTCGGTGAAGTGGTAATAGAGCGAGGGCGCCTTGACGTTCATCCGCTTGGCGACCAGCCCGAGGCTGAAATTGTCCAGCCCGGTTTCGTCGATCACGTCAAGCGCGGCGGAGGTCGCCGCCTCGCGGGAAATCAGGGGTGATCTGGGACGTCCCAACCGTGCCTCCGTCGTGCAATTGTGGCGCGTTTGAGCATCACAGCGATCAAGTCAACCGTCCATCGGCGGAGTACCTGTTGGCACCGGTGCCGAAGAAATGCCTCCCTCCCCGAATTGAACTCTTGCCGACTCATCAAAACAGATTATCTATCTACAGTAGATAAACAAGTCGATTGGGAGAGCGGAATGGGCGATCGATCCGATTTTATCGTGATCGGCGGCGGCAGCGCCGGAGCCGTCGCGGCGGCACGCCTGTCCGAAGACCCGCGCAACCGCGTGACCCTGCTGGAGGCAGGCGGATCGGCCGACCGCTTTCTTGTGAACATGCCGGCGGGCTTCGCCTCGATGCTGACCAAGCCCGCGTTCGACTGGTGCTACATGCAGGACC
>JAGWUU010000218.1 GCA_028868335.1 Sphingomonadales bacterium
CGGCTTGTCCTTTCGGGCATTTTGCTTACACAAGCCGGAGTCCTTGGCAATGTACGCACAATGTAAGCGAACGGGAAGAAACGACCGGCCACGAACAGGCGGCTCTGGCGTATTCTTGATTCAGGATTATGCAGAACATTCAGAAGGATAGAGTGGAATAGCGCAACATAGGTTACCCTCGACGGATGCACTCCGGCATCTTGCCAAGGTTGGGGTCGAGGGTTCGAATCCCTTCGCCCGCTCCAGTTTTCATATATTTATCGGGATATTGCAGCCGAAGGCCTCGATCTGCTCGCGCGGATTTTTAACGATTGGCTACCACGGAGCAACCACGCACGTTTCGGAAGGTAGTCTCAAAGGAATACGCCATTGCAAGAAAAACGACGCGGGCTTGCTACTGCCGGTCGTGTCCCAAATGGTGGTGTAGCTGGGGTCTGAGGTGGTCACCGTGATTTTCGGATAGGTTTGGGTTGCGACACTCGAACCTGACGGAGGAACCACGATGACCGATCCGATGGTGCACCTGCGCTCGCTGGTGGAGAAGACCCCGGACGCCGATATTTTGCGCGACATGATCTCGTTTGCCGCCGAGTGGTTGATGGAGTTGGAGGTCGGCAACCTGACCGGTGCCGGCTATGGCGAGAAGTCGCCCACGCGGCTTGTCCAGCGCAATGGCCATCGTGAGCGCGATTGGCAGACCCGCGCCGGAACGGTTGAGCTGCGCATCCCCAAGCTGCGCAAGGGCAGCTACTTTCCCGGATTTCTCGAGCCACGCCGGATGGCCAAGCGGGCGCTGACGGCGGTGATCCAGGAAGCCTATATCCAGGGGATCTCGACGCGCTCGGTCGACGATCTGGTCAAGGCTATGGGCATGGACGGCATCTCCAAGAGCCAGGTCAGCCGACTGTGCGAGGAGATCGACGAGCGCGTCCACACCTTCCTGGATCGTCCGATCGAGGGTGATTGGCCGTATCTATGGATCGACGCCACTTACGTGAAGGTCCGCCAGAACGGGCGGATCGTCTCGGTCGCGGTGATCGTCGCGGTGGACGTGAACAGCGACGGCCGCCGCGAAGTGCTCGGCATGGACATCGGCCCCTCGGAAGCAGAACCCTTCTGGACTGCCTTCCTGCGCAAGCTGACGCGCCGGGGCCTGCGCGGCGTGAAGCTGGCCATCTCCGATGCGCATGAAGGCATCAAGGCGGCCGTGTCCAAACTGCTGTGCGCCAGCTGGCAGCGGTGCCGCGTCCACTTCATGCGCAACGCCCTAGCCCACGCCGGCAAGAGCGGCCGGCGCGTCGTCTCCGCGTTCATCGCCACTGCTTTCGCCCAGGAAACGCCAGAGGCGGCCAGCCAGCCGTGGCGCTCCGTGGCCGATCAGGTGCGCCCCAAACTGCCCAAGCTGGCGACCTTGATGGACGATGCCGAGCCCGACGTGCTGGCCTACATGACATTCCCCAGGGAGCACCGCGCCAAGCTGCACAGCACGAATCCCATCGAGCGGCTCAACGGCGAGATCAAGCGCAGGACCGAGGTCGTCGGCATCTTCCCCAACGAAGCTGCCATCACCCGCCTCGTCGGTGCCATCCTTATGGAACAGAGCGACGAATGGGCCGTCCAGCGCGCCCGTTACATGACACTTGAAACCATGGCGCCGCTCAGCGACAATCCCATCGTCATGCTGTCGGCAGTGCCCGGCACATCATCCGCTCAGACTGACGCCGAAACGCGCGGGGACCGACCCCAGCTACACCATCATCTGGAACACGACCCATATTGCCTCGTGCTGAGGTGACCAAGGTCTGAATATCCCATGACATCTCTGCAATGGCCGGAATGGCCAATTGCTGCCACTCTGGCGCTCGCTGAAATTGCGGTCGTTCACTGCGTCTTGGAACGGTCCGCGAATGGCGATAACCCGTCCATGGCAATTCCCTGGCTTGCCGAGATCTATTGCAGCGCGGTTTCGGGAATTGAGTCGACACGGCGCCGTGCGCTGTGTTCTGTCATGGGGTCGGCGGAGGCTACCACGTGAGCGCAGACGGGCACGTTCATTCAGCGGAGCAGCAAACGGCCTTCTGGTCCAGTTCGGGAATGGAGTTGGCCGCCAACGGCCCGGATTGGACCGCGGGGTTGAAAGCGCAGGAAGCACGGCGGCGCTTGGTGCAATATGGTCCGAACGCGATCGATACGGCCGGTGCGAGCCATTTGCTGCTCAAGATCGTGCGCCGGTTGGCACAACCTCTGGTACTCGTGCTGTTGATTGCCGCCGTGGTTTCCGGGCTGACTGGTGATCTTGCAAGCACGATCATCATCATGGCAATCGTGACCATCTCCACCGCGATGGACGTGGTGCAGGAGCACGGGGCGGAACGTGCTGCAGCGGCGCTGCGCCAGTCGATCGCGATTACCGTAACAACGCTGCGTGATGGCCACGCCGTAGAGATTCCCGTCGAACAGATCGTGCCCGGAGATGTCGTCATGCTTTCGCCGGGCGATCTTGTCCCAGCGGACGGGATTGTGATTGCCAGCAATGGCGGGCGCGTGAACGAAGCCCTGCTGACCGGCGAGCCCTATCCGGTCGACAAGCGCCCCGGTCCCAGCGGTGCCGCCGATCCAGCTTCCGCCTTCGATGCCCTGTTTGGCGGGACGGCAGTGGTCAGCGGGGAACTGCAGATGCTGGTCGCACAAACCGGCGCGGCCACAATGCTGGGCACCATTGCGGCGGCGCTGCAGACCGACGCGCCACTCACCGCTTTCGAGCGCGGGTTGCATCGGCTGGGCCTCCTGATCGTGCGGCTGACAATCGGTCTCGTGCTGTTCGTGCTGCTGGCCCACATTGTCTTTCACCGCCCGCCCCTTGAATCCTTCATGTTCGCGATTGCCCTGGCCGTGGGCCTTACCCCCGAGCTGCTGCCGATGGTGACGACCGTTACCTTGTCGCGCGGGGCATTGCGGCTCGCGCGGCAGCGGGTCATCGTCAAGAAACTGTCCGCGATCCATGATCTCGGGGCGATGGACGTCCTGTGCACCGACAAGACCGGGACATTGACCGAGGCCCGGATCGAATTGTCCGGCTTTCCCGGGATCGATGGACAAGATTATGGGCATGCGCTCGAACTGGCAGCACTCAACAGTCGCTTCGTAACTGGCGTGGGTAATCCGCTCGACGATGCGATTCTGGCCAGGGCGGGCAATCTCGTGGCGGGATGGCGAAGGTGCGCTGACCTGCCGTTCGATTTCGAACGACGGATGGCCTCGACGCTGGTGGAGCGCGATGGTCGGCGCATTCTCATCGTCAAGGGTGCGCCAGAGGCCGTTCTGGCCAAGTCCAGTCAGGCAGAGCGCTGCACGGATGAGGTTGTCGCGATGGATGCCGCGCTGCGCGGCCAGTGCGACGCTTTGCACGAGCGCGAGGCCCAAGGCGGCCTGCGGCTGCTTGGGGTGGCGTGGCGCGAATGGACCGGCGACGCCGACCGGATCGGTATGGATGACGAACGCGATCTGGTGTTTGCCGGGTTCTGCGCCTTTCTCGACCCGCCCAAGGTATCTGCTGCCGTGGCGATTGCGCGGCTGCGTTCGCAGAACGTCGCGGTAAAGATCATCTCCGGCGATGCCGCCGCGGTGGTGCTGCATCTGGTTGGAAGCCTGGCGCTCGACTGCAAGGGGATGCTGACTGGCGACGTGATCGCGGGATTGTCGGATGCGGCGTTGACCGCGAAGGTGCGCGACACCGACCTGTTTGCCCGCGTCTCGCCCGACCAGAAGATGCGGATCATTCGCGCGCTTTCGGCAACGGGGCATACGGTCGGATTTCTTGGCGACGGGATCAACGATGCACCCGCGATCCGCGCAGCCGACGCCGGAATTTCGGTGGAAAGCGCCACCGACGTCGCGCGGGCAGCGGCGGATATCGTTCTGCTCGCACCCGATCTTGGCGTGGTTGCGGACGGCGTTGCCGAAGGCCGGCGGACCTACGCCAACATCATGAAATACCTGCGTATGGGTACCAGCTCCAACTTCGGCAACATGCTGTCGATGGCACTCGCGTCGCTGGTCATCCCTTTCCTGCCCATGACCGCGATACAGATATTGCTGAACAACCTGCTTTACGATCTTTCCGAAACGGGCATCCCGTTCGATGCAGTGGACAGCGACGACCTTGCAGCACCGCATAACTGGAACATGGCTGCCATCATGCGCTTTACCGGGGTGATGGGGCCGCTGTCGTCGGTGTTCGACATTGCCACGTTCGGCCTGCTGTTGTTCGTCTATCACGCGGCGCCTGATGAGTTCCGGACCGCGTGGTTCGTGGAATCGATTCTGACGCAAATTCTGGTGATCTTCGTCATTCGCACCCGCCTGCTGCCGTGGCACAGTCGGCCTCACCCGGCGCTGGTCGTCACCAGTCTCGGCGCGCTGGCCGTTGCCCTGTTCCTGGCGTTGGGGCCATTCGCGCGGGTCTTCGGCTTTGCCTCGTTGCCACAGTCCCTGCTGTTGTGGGTGATCGCGCTGGCGGCGATATATCTGGCATTGGCGCAAGTGTTGAAGCGCCTGGCAATTGCTTGACGGCACAGATAAAATCATTTGCGATAAGCAGCTTATCTGTTTGTTGGAGCCCAACTAGAAAAGGCGAATTCCGCCCAGATAGCGATCGTAGGACGAGCTGTGGTGCCCCCTCAATAGCCGTCGGGCGCTGATGGTTGTCGGCGAGGACGAGTGAAAGTCTTGGGAGTGCTGAGATCCCCAGGCCTTCCTTTATCAGCGCGCAACAGGCCGCCACGCTTGGCGCTTCGACCGACAAGTTCATTGCCATGTTTTGGCGATCCATGACGCTGTCGAATACCTGGCGGATGCCGCTGCCGACCGGAACGGTGACCGCGGACCGTTCTTTGAGAATGGACCACGGTAATTCTCCGATGCCCGCTAAGGGATCGTCCTAGCGGCAGACCCATCCCACAAGGGCAGATACCGCACGCGTTTATCCGCAGCGGGGCGGGCGCATAGTCCGAAGTCGATTTCGCCTTGCTCCACCGAGGCAAGCAAGGCATCGGTTGCCTGTTCGCCAGTCAAATGGGCCAGGCGTGGGGCGGGAGCGATTCTAAGCCCAAAGTGCCTTAAAAAGGCACGAAAACCCCCTTCCCAGCGAAAGCACTTTCGCCTTATCTTTCTGTTTTTCCTTGAGAAAGTGGTGGTGCCGCTTAGGTGATTCGAACACCTGACCCCATCATTACGAATGATGTGCTCTACCGACTGAGCTAAAGCGGCATACCG
>JAGWUU010000219.1 GCA_028868335.1 Sphingomonadales bacterium
CTGCGCGAGGCGATGGCCCGCAGCCGCATCCAGCGCCTGACCCCGCGCGAACGCGATGTTCTGGCGGGAGTGGCCGATGGCCTCTCCAACCGGTTGATAGGACAACGCCTTTCGATAAGCCCGCGGACGGTCGAAATCCACCGCGCCAACATGCTCAACAAGATGGGCGCCAACCACACCTCGGAAGCGATCCGTATCGCGGTTGAGGCATCGTTGGTTGCGTAACACTCAACCCGACTGATCCGGCCCTTCATAGCGACCCGCCGCCGGACACCTCGCCGGCCCTTCGCCCCCGACCCGGGCGCGGGCCGGCGCTTTTCCTCGATCGAGACGCAGCGCGGCAAAATAGAAAAAGGCCCGGACTTGCGCCCGGGCCCCTCTCAAGCATTCCCTCCCAGGAGCGCTTAGAACTTCACACCCGCGGTAATGCCATAACGGCGCGGTTCGAGGGTGAAGATGTTGGTGAACAGACCGGACGACTGATCCGTCACATAAAGGCCGGTGATCGAACTGTCGTCGAACACGTTCTGGATCCAGCCGCGCAGATACCACTTCTTGTCGGGTCCATCGAGCTGGATCTGCGCATTGACCTGGCTGTAGGCCGGCACTTCGTTGACCGCACCGTTGAAGATGTTGCCGAACGACTTGCCTGTGTAGATGTAGTCGACACGCGGGGTCACCGTCAGGTTCCCGACGGGGGCCGCATACTGTGCGCCAACCGAGAACTTGTAGTCCGGCGCGCCAGGCAGCTTGTTGCCCTTTACGTTGACCGCAATGCCGGCCGGATAGAGGGTGAACGGCAGCGGACCGGTAGGCGTGGCAAACGCTGCGCGCAGCGCCGCCGACGGATTCGCGATCTGCGAACCCAACACCGAGCAGATGCCGAACGCACCGGTCGAGGCAATGCCGCTTCCGGCACCGAACGACGTAGGCGCGGCCAGCCCCATGGCGCCGTTCACCGCACCGACAAAGCCGTTGACGGCGGCAGCGCTGCCCGAATTCGAACCGACAGCGCAGTTCGAAGCGTTGCTGATGTCCTTGATGATCACAGCATCGGCCCGACCACCACCAAAGTCGCGCGGATTGGCCAGGAACCGATCGCCCGAAACCGTTGCGTGCAGGTAGCTTGCGTTCGCGTTGATCGTGAACTCGCGCGACGGACGCAGCACGGCTTCAGCCTCAAGGCCATAGATCTTCGCGTTGATGTTGTCGTTGACCGAGGTGCGGGCAACGATGCGCGAAAGCTGCAGATCCTTGTAGTCGTAGTAGAAGCCAGTGAGGTTGAGCGTGACCTTGCCGTTGGCGAAGGTGTTCTTCGAGCCGATTTCGAACGCATTGACGAATTCCGGCTTGAAGGTGGTGTCAACGCCAAGGTTACCCGACAGCGGCGGGTTGATGCCGCCCGACTTGTAACCGCGCGAATACGAGACGTAGAGCAGATTGTCCGGCGTGATCTGGAAATCAAGCACTGCACGCCCGGTCAGCGCGTTGAAGCGTACGCTGTCCATCGCATATTCGTGCGGTGAAGCCGGGATGACGGCGGGATTGAAGTTCAGATTGGCATAGCCGAACGCCTGGGTGATTGAAGTGCTGCCAAACGGCAGCAGGACTGAATTGTTGGTGTAGGTGTAGGCGTTCGAATAGACGGCCGCGTCGGTGTAGAGCGTGGTGCGCGCCGTCACGTCCTTCTGGTCATGATTGTAGCGCAAGCCAACGGTCAGTTTGGCACGGTCGCTAAACTTGTAATAGGCTTCGCCAAACAGACCATAGGTCTTGATGTCCAGACGCGCGGTGTTGTTCCGATAGTTCGGCGAGGCGAGGAACGAAGGCGGAAGCCCTGCACCCATCGCGCCGAGCGAACCCGCAAGGCCAGAGAAGTAATCCAGCCCGAAGCTATCTACGTAGTAGCTGTTCTCCGTCAGCGCGAATTTGCCGTAGATGCCGCCGAGCAGGAAGTTGAACTTGCCGTCCAGCTTCGATGACAGCGTGGCTTCCGCGGTCCAGCTATGCTGATATTGATCCGACCGGTCGAATGCCAATGGTACTGGCGAGCACACCGAATGGCCGCCAAACACGCCCGTCCCCGACGGATCGGGTGCGGAGGTGCACAGCGGACCAGCCGGTCCTTGCGGCATCAGCGCGTTCACTACCGGGGTCAAATAGGTGTGCAGCGGAGCCGCCAGGGCACCGAGCAGCGGCGATCCACTTGCATAGAACGCAAGGTTGTTGAGAGCCGGTTGGATCAGCGCGCGGCTCTGGATCGCGTTGTTGTAGTCCTGCGAGGAATCTACCGCAACGTTCTGGTAGTTGCCCTGAAGCTTGAAGCTGTAATGATCTCCAAGTTCCTGCTCGAACAGCCCCTGAAGGATCGTTTCACGGGTATAATACTGCGGCGTGTAGGCCGTGTTCACAACCCGAGGATCGGCAGGGTTGACGGCGCTCGAGAACGAATCCGGTCCATAGAGACTGCCGAAGGCCAACGCCGCTGGCAGGCCCTTGATAGTATAGAGTTCCCGCGAATTGAGAACCCCGGCCAGGGTCGAATTGGCGTTCGTCGTGCCGTACTGCTGCGAGGCGTTGAGGCATCCAAGCACGCCGGTCGGATCGCGCTGGCACATCTGCTTTTGCGCGCGCATGCGGCTGTCTTTTTCGCGGAAGTACTGCCCCATCAACTCGATGGTCGTGCCCTCGCCCGGCTCAAAGCGCAGCGAACCACGCAGGCCGTACATGTCGCGTCCGTCGATCCGCGAATTGTCATACAGATTCTTGGTGTAGCCATCGCGGTTGAGATAGAAACCGGCAACCCGGGCGGCGACCTTCTCGCCAAGCGGCACGTTGATCATGCCCTTGACCTTGACGGAATTGTAGTTGCCGTATTCGGCTTCGGCGTTCGCGGCAAAACCGTTCATGCTGGGCATCGCGGTCTTGAAGTTGACCACGCCCGACGTGGCGTTGCGGCCATACAGGGTGCCCTGCGGACCGC
The DNA here is from genome assembly GCA_028868335.1 of Sphingomonadales bacterium. Classification (GTDB taxonomy): domain Bacteria; phylum Pseudomonadota; class Alphaproteobacteria; order Sphingomonadales; family Sphingomonadaceae; genus Novosphingobium. The sequence continues at coordinate 2,984 of JAGWUU010000219.1, forward strand.
GCAGCACTTCGATCTGCGCCAGATCGTAGAACTCGCCTTCGAACAGGCGCGTCCCGAACAACGGCGCGTCGTTCATGTGGATCGCCGTCGCGCTGTCGCAGGTCGTGCCGACGCACAGGTCGCCGATGCCGCGAATGGTGAAGCTGGCGCTGGTGAAGTTCGTCTTGGTGAAGGTCACGTTGGGCAGCGAAAGCTGAAGGTCCGACGTGTTCTTGATCTGCTGCTTTTCCAGCGCTTCGCTGGAAAAGGCGCTGACCGCGATGGGAACGTCCTGCAGACGTTCGTTGGTGCGCTGTGCGGTGACGACGATTTCGTCGGCCTTGCCAGTGTCGGCGGTGCCAGCTTGTTGTGCGTAGGCAGGAAACGCGATCGCTCCGGTGCAGGCACCAGCCAGCAGGATCAACTTACCCCTCATTAGCCCTCTCTCCTCTTGAGCCCGTCCTTTTCCGGGCGGTTGCGCTAGCGAGTAGATCATTGTCTGGCACGGTTGACAACCAAATTTAAGCGACTGGTTAGAACTCTCCGATTCCGTAGCGCAACTGCCACAGTGCCGCCCGGGAAGCCCTGCGACAGGGTTGCACCTGATGGGCATTTCCCCCTTCGAATTCCGCGCCGGGCGATTGCCAAGTGTCGTCGATTGCGTCATTTTCCCTGAGGGCAATCACAGGGGAACGATGGTGGTGGATGGGGCTACGCCAGGCACGCCGCGCTACCGCGCCTTCATCAGCTACAGCCATGCCGATGCCACCTTCGCGCGGTGGCTGCACAGGCGTCTGGAACGCTACAGCCTCCCCCCGGCCCAGGGCGCGGAAGAAACCGGTCGGCTAAGCCCGGTATTCCTGGACAGGGCCGAGCTTGCCGCCGGCCCCGACCTGTCGAGCCAGGTGCGCGAGGCTCTGGGTGGGTCGGGCGCGCTGATCGTGGTCGCCAGCCCGGCGGCGCGCGCCAGCCGGTGGGTCAATCAGGAAATCGAACTATTCCGCTCGCTGCACCCCGACCGCCCGATCCTTGCGGCGCTGATCGCCGGAGAGCCTGAGCAGGCCTTTCCCGAACCTCTGGTGCTGCATGAAGGCCGGGCGGTAGAACCACTCGCGGCCGATTTCCGCAAGGATGGCGATGGCCGCCGCCTTGGCCTGATCAAAATCGTCGCGGGATTGACCGGACTCCCTCTCGACCGTCTGGTGCAGCGCGATGCGCAATCCAGACAGCGGCGCGTGATGGCCGTCACGGCGGGAGCAGTGGCGCTTAGTGTAGTCTTGGCGACATTGCTGGTCCTCGCCATGCGCGAAAGGGCCGAAGCTCAACGGCAACGCGCCGATGCGGAGGGAATGGTGGAATTCATGCTGACCGACCTGCGCGACCGGCTGAAAGGGGTAGGTCGGCTGGAAATCATGGATTCGGTCAACCGCAAGGCGATGGAACACTATACCACCGACCGCGACTTGTCGGCTTTGCCCGACGACATGTTGCAACGCCGCGCGCGGCTGCTCACCGCCATGGGCGAGGATGACAACGCGGCGGGAAAGACGGCCGATGCGGAACAGGAATTTGCGGCTGCGTATCGGGTGACGGCCGATCTCATGCGCCGCGAACCCGACAATCCCGAAAGGATTTTCAACCATGCCCAAAGCGAATATTGGGTCGGTTTCCTGCCCTTCCAAATCGGCCAGAAAGCCGCGGCGCAACCGCACTGGAACGCCTATCTGACGCTCGCCAAGCGGCTCGTTGCGCTGCAACCGCATGAAATCAGGTGGCAGCGCGAGGTGGGCTACGCCGAAGCCAACCTTTGCGCTCTGGCCCTGGCAAGGCCGGTGGAGGTTGACGCTGCGCGCGCGCATTGCAGCGCCGCTGTCGCGGTAACCGGGGCAATCGCGCAATCGCAGCCAGACGACATGCAGTCCCAACTCGACTACGCGGAAAACATTGCCTGGCAGGCCGATGCCGCGCGCAAGGGCGGGCGAGGCGCCGAAGCGGTGGCACTGCGGCTGAAGCAAAAAGCCCTTGTCGAAAGTTTGGCGGCCCGCTTTGCCGGAGACACCCGCGTTGATCAGGCCAGATTGCAGGCCGGGATCGGCCTGGCCCAGACTTATGCCGCGCTCGACCAGCCAGCCATGGCTCGCGCTGCAGCGGAGCAGACCCTGGCAACCGCAAATATGCTGCAGGGTCGAGACCCCGCCAACAAACATTGGCAAGGCTGGCGCGACAAGCTCACGC
>JAGWUU010000220.1 GCA_028868335.1 Sphingomonadales bacterium
AGGGCTAGATTCGAACTAGCGTACGCTTGCGCGGGCAGATTTACAGTCTGCTGCCTTTAACCACTCGGCCACCTGTCCACACCAGCATGCCGGCGACGGGTTGCCCCGAAATTACGGTCCCCACAGGGAACCTCCGGCCGAGGGAAGCGCGCCAATGCCGAAAGGCCGCCCCCCTGTCAACAGTTGCCTCGCACCCGTCACGCTGGCAGGGAGCGGCAATGGAACAGGGACTACCGAAATGAACCATCGCAACGAGGGAAAGCGCGTCATGCGAGGCCGCGCCGGACGGATGCAAGGCGGACGCGGTTCCGGCCGGGCCAGCACGGGCGCGGTGCGGCTATGGGGCCGCCATGCCGTCGAAGCCGCGCTTCTCAACCCCGATCGACGCCACCGCAAGCTGTGGGCGACCCGCGAGGGCGTTGCCTCGCTCGATGGGGAATTGCCGTCCGATTTCCCGGTTGAATGGGCCTCCCCGGCAGACCTTGCCCGGCTGGTCGCGCGCGATGCACCGCACCAGGGTCTAGTCCTCGAATGCGATGCGCTTGAGGACGTGTATCTGGAGAACGTGCTTGATGGTGATCCGCAGCGTCCGCTGATCGTGCTCGACCAGGTGACTGATCCGCACAACGTCGGGGCGATCATGCGCTCGGCGGCGGCCTTCAACGCCTGCGGTATCGTTACGCAGGACCGCCATGCCCCGCCCGAATCGGGCACCCTCGCCAAGAGCGCGTCGGGCGCCCTGGAAGTTGTGCCGTGGGTGCGCGTCGTGAACCTTGCGCGCGCGCTGGAAGAAGTGGCGGAGGCAGGATACTGGCGGATCGGGCTTGACGGCAATGGCACGACCACCCTTTCCGAAGCTCTCCCGACGGGTCCCGTCGCGCTGGTACTCGGCGCCGAGGGTGAGGGAATGCGCCACAACATCACCCAGCACTGCGACGCCCTCGCCCGCCTGCCGATCAGCTCAGCCATCGAAAGTCTCAACGTCTCGAACGCCGCCGCGATCGCGCTCTATGCCGTCGCCATCCGGGAGCCTGTATGATGCACACCGCCTTGTCCCCGCGTCGCTTCGCCATCGCCGGAATCGTCGCCGTATTCGCCCTCATGCTAAGCGCCTGCCTGCTTTCGCCGGGCAAGTTCGTTTCCACGCTTGATCTGCGCAAGGATGGGCGATTCACCTTCAGCTATACCGGCGAAGTATATTTGCTTGCATTGTCAAAAATGGGCGAACTGGCGTCCAAGTCGCAGGATCAAGCCGATTGGGTTGCATCACCCTGCTTCAAGGACGATTCGCTCGACCAGCGCCCGTGTACCAAGGACGAACTCGATCAGCAGAAGGCCAAGTGGACCGATCAGCAAAAAACCAAGGCTGAACGGGACAAGAAGGACACGGAAATGGCCCAAAGCCTGCTGGGCGGAATCGATCCCGCCAGCCCGCGGGCCGCCGAGGAACTGGCTGAGCGGCTGCGCCATCAGGCCGGATGGAAAAGCGTGATCTACAAAGGCGATGGCCTCTATCAGGTCGATTTCGCGATTGCCGGGGTTCTCGATCACGATTTCACCTTCCCGACGATCGAGCGCTTTCCCATGGCCAACAGTTTTGTAACACTGGTCCGCCGCGCCGATGGCGCAATCCGGATCGACGCTCCCGCATTTGGTCCTGGTGGGGCGGGAAGCGGCATGAGCAGCTTTGCCCAGCTTGCTGCGATGGGCGCGGCGGATCATGCCACAAAGACTGGTAAATCCGGCACTCGCCCGAAGGATGATGGCACACCGCAAGTACCGCAGATCGACGGTACTTTCAGTATCACCACCGATGCGCCGATCCTGACCAACAACACCGACAACGGCCCGGCCGAAACCCCGCAGGGCCAGCGGCTGGAATGGAAGATAACGCCGCGCACCGCCAACGCGCCAAGCGCACTGATCAAGCTGGCGCGATGATCAATGCTTTGGACCGGTCGCTGCGGAACTTTGCGGCGATGCGACCGAGCCTGACCCCTCTGTGTCCAGAGCAGGCGCAGGAACGTCAAGCACATCGATCCGGCCGCTGAAACGTACCCGCTTGGCAACCGGATTGCCCTTCGCATCCGTATAAGGGCTGGAAAACGGACTCGATGGGCATTTGGTGGTTGGCCCAACAGAAGCCCTTTTTTCCTGCGCTCCTTCAACCCTTTCGATCCGGCAATCGCTGATCTTTCCATCCTTGTCGACCAGCATCGAAGAGACGAACATTCCCGATTGTGGCTTTTGGTCGCCCTCGGTTTGATCGTCCGGGGGAATCCTCCAGTGAATCGCACTGTTCCAGGATCCCTCGACGGGGTGTCGGTGTCTGTCCGTTGCAGGCGTAAATCGCGCCCGCTCCTTGATCAGCCGGCAGGTTGCTTCATCCAGGGATTCGGAGCCGCTGCCAACCGTGACTACGCAATCGTCGACCCGGCCATCGGTGCCAACGGTTAAAAGAAATCGCGTCACGCCTTCCAGCCCGTCGTGCAAGGCCGATGCCTGGTAGTCGTTGCTAGTCACCCATTCGCCCGGATTTGCCAGAGGCCGGGGCGGCTGCGGGCTCGCGGCCAGGGCCGCGGTGCCTGTGACTGCAATGGCGGCAACGATAGACGCAGCGCGAACGGCGTGTTTGGCTCTGATCATAACCGCGTGAGTGCTACAGATTAGATGCTGTGCCAAGCCTTTACGCAGCGCGACCATTCCTCCGCTTGTTCCTCTGCGGAACCGGTCCTAAGGCGCAAGCCATGACCCATCCTGCTTCGCCCCTCGCCCTGCCATTCCCCGCGATGCCGCCGATTGCCGGTGTGACGCTGCGCGTGGCGCGCGCGGGGTACAAGGACTGGGGCCGCTGCGACCTGACCTATGCCGAACTGGCAGAAGGCACAGCAGTTGCGGGCGTATTCACCCGCAACGTGTGCTGCTCGTCCGAAGTCGAGCTTGGGCGCGCCAACGTCCGGCAAGGCCGCGCGCGGGCATTGGTGGTAAACGCCGGGAACTCAAACGCCTTCACCGGCTATCGCGGGCGCGAGGCGGTGGAGCAGATCATGGCGCAGGTCGCCGACCATCTCGGTTGCCCGATGGAGCAGGTCTTTGTTTCCTCGACCGGGGTGATCGGCGTGCCGCTCCCCAAGGACAAGGCGCGCGAAGGCGTGGCCGCGGCCCTCGCCACCCAGCCCTGCGACTGGGAGGACGCGGCCAACACGATCGGCACCACCGACACCTTCGCCAAGGGCGCCGTGGCCACCGCGATTGTCGGCGGCAAGACGGTAACGCTGGCCGCGATCATCAAGGGCAGCGGCATGATCGCCCCCGACATGGCGACGATGCTGGGTTACATCTTCACCGATTGCGCGATCGCGCCGAGCTTCCTGCAGGAATTGCTCGGCGCGGCCAACGCCCAAACCTTCTCATGCATCACAGTCGATAGTGACACCTCGACCAGCGACACCGTGCTGGCTTTCGCCACCGGCAAGGCGGGCAACCAGCAGCTCAATTGCGAAGGCTGCCCCGGCGCGGACGCCTTCGCCGCCGCCCTTGGCGACGTGTGCCGACAGCTTGCCCATCTGGTGGTGCGCGATGGCGAAGGCGCGCAGAAGTTCATCGTGGTGAGCGTGACCGGCGCGGCGAGTGACGCAAGCGCGCGGACTATCGGTCTTGCCATTGCCAACTCGCCGCTGGTCAAGACGGCCATCGCCGGGGAGGACGCCAACTGGGGCCGCGTGGTCATGGCGGTGGGCAAGGCCGGTGAGCCGGCCGACCGCGACAGGCTCTCGGTCGGCTTCGGCGGCATCTGGTGCGCGCGCGAGGGGCTGCCGCTGGCCGACTATGACGAGGCACCGGTAGCCGCGCACCTCAAGGGGCGCGAGATTTCGATCGAAGTCGATCTGGGCCTTGGCGAGGGCCGCGCGACGGTCTGGACCTGCGACCTGACCCACGGCTACATTTCGATCAACGCCGATTACCGGAGCTGATCCCACGTCCGCCCCGCCCGTCGAAGCATGTCCTCAGCGACTGGCATTACACCTCAACAGGCTCGACACGAGCAGGAGAAGGCATGGCCGATAGCCTGACCACAGCAGTCCACGCGGTAATCCGCGATGCCGCCGAGCGCGCCATCCTTCCCCGTTACCAGACGCTCACCGCAGGCGAGATCGAAGACAAGGGGGGGAACGAACTCGTCACCATCGCCGACCGCGAGGCAGAGGTTATCCTCGCCAAGGGACTCGCCCGGATCCTGCCCGAAGCGACCATCGTGGGCGAGGAAGCGGCCAGCGCCGACCCCTCGCTGCTCGACCGGCTGGGCGATGCGCTGTGCTGGATCATCGACCCGGTCGACGGAACCAATAACTTCGCCGCGGGCAAGGGGCCGTTCGGTGTGCTGATCGCGCTGAGCCAGGGTGGCGAAACCATTGCCGGCTGGATCTACGATCCACTCTCCGGTCGCTTTTGCCATGCCCGCAAGGGCGGCGGAGCCTTCATCGGCGAGGAGCGGCTGATTGCGCGCACCTCTGGCGAAACGCCACCAATCGCTGCCATGTCGGTGGTGTTCATGGACCAGGCGAAGCGCGAAGCCATGCGCCAGCACATCGCCCCGCATTACCGCGTGGTGGACATTCCGCGTTGCGCCGCCGAGCAGTATCCGCGCATCGCGCTTGGCATCAACGACCTGTCGATCTTCGAGCGGACGCTGGCCTGGGACCATGCCGCCGGAGTTCTGTTCGTCAACGAAGCGGGCGGCAAGGTCGCTCGGCCCGACGGACGCCCCTATCGGGTCGACGAGGCGTATCTGCCGGGATTGATCGGCGCGGCCAGTCCGGCGCTGTGGGACGAACTGGCCGGGCGTCTGGCGTCGCTTTAGAGAACGCCTTCCAGCCAGCCCTTGAGCTGGCTCTTGGGCGCGGCGCCCAGCTTTTGGGCAACCGGCTCGCCGTTCTTGAACAGCACCATCAGCGGGATCGACTGAACGCCATACTTCGCGGCAATGTCGGTGCTTTCCATAATGTCGACCTTGGCGATCGTCACCTTGTCGGACAGTTCCTCGCTGATTTCCTCGAGAGCGGGACCGATCATCTTGCAGGGTCCGCACCAGTCGGCCCAGAAATCGACGAGAACGGGCTTGTCTGAACCGAGCACGTCGGCGGCGAAGCTGGCATCGGTAACGGCTTTGGTGGCCATGGG
>JAGWUU010000221.1 GCA_028868335.1 Sphingomonadales bacterium
CTGGCTGGAGGAGCCGATCTTCGACGAAGAATTCCATTCATTGCAGGAACTGACCCGCCAACTGGAGATTCCGATCGTTGGCACCGAAGTTCTCGCCAAGCATCCATACAGTGTTGCGGAATGCATCAAGTCCCGCGTGGTCGACAGGGTGCGTGCGGACGTGTCGTGGACCGGAGGCGTGACGGGGGTGATGAAGACCGCCCGCACCGCCGAGGCATTCGGCGTCAACTGCGAGATTCACACCGCGATTTTCCATCCCGCCGAAATGGTCAATCTCCACTGCTGTGCGGCGATCAAGAACTGCGATTTCTTCGAAGTGCTGATGCCGCCGGAGGAATTCGCATTCGGGCTCGCCAGCCCGCTGCCGATCGTAAACGGGATGGCTCAACTGCCACAAGGTCCGGGCATGGGGATCGATCTCGATTGGGACGACATCGACAGATGCACGTTGCGCATTCTTTAGAATGCCTGCGCGTGGCCGCGCCACATCGCCGCCCAGCCATCACATGGCTCCCAGGCCGGACCTATTGATCGCGTCTTCGGGGCGTCGGAATGGCGAATGATGGGCTCGAAGGGTCCGGGCGTGGTCCGTCTCTGCGCGCCGGTGGTCAGGGCTCTTTTGTCACAGAAAAAAGGGCCGGAACCGCATTTGGCTCCGGCCCCAGGAGGGTGGTGGGGTTAATTTAGAAATCGTAGCCGATGGTGAAGGTGAACGAGCGGCCCAGGATCGGGCGGCCGTTGTTCGATCCGGTGGTGCGCGGGTCGCCTTCGGTCAGGCCGTGGCTGTTGCCCAGGTTGTCGGCGCTGGCGCGGAAGAACAGGCCCTGGTCGAGCTTGGCTTCGATACCGGCGTCAAGCTTGGTGTAACCCGGCAACTTGACGGTGTTGGCGAGATCGCTCCAGCGCGAGCCGACGAATGCGGCCGCGCCATAGACCGTGACCTTGGCACCGCCCAAATCGGCTTGGTAGCTGGGCGACAGGCGGAGCTGGAAATCAGGTTGGCGATGGACGTGGTTGCCGACAAGGGCTGCGTTGGTGGCGGCAGTGACCTTGGCGTTCTGCAAGGTCATCAGCGCGCCAAGCTTGAACCCGCCGCTGTGGACGTCGGCATCGATCTCGACGCCGTAGGCACGGGTCTTGAAGGCGCCGTTGCTGACGCCGCCAACCGTCGAATCGAAGCTGTCGTTCTTGTTGTAGAACCCCGTGACATAGGCCGAGAACATGTCCCCGCGATACTTCACCCCGCCTTCAAGCTGGCTGACGCCATAGACGCTGGCCGTGCCGCCGCCATCGCGCAGGTCGTCGAAGTTGAAGAAGCGGTAGCCCTTGGAATAACGCAGGAACAGGCCGAGGTCGTGGTTGACGTCATAGTTGACCGCGGCGGTGTAGGAGAACTTGTTGGCCTTGCGCTTGATGTTGAGATCGGTGGTGCCGTTGGGATAACCCGGGCCGCTGTCGAGCAGGTAGTTGATGTCGAGCCACTGCTGGCGAATACCCAGGTCGAACCGCAGCGCGTCGGTGGCTCGGATAGAATCGGCCAGATAAAGCGCGTCAGCCCTGGCATCGCCCGAGGCGCGGATGCCGTAGTGCCAGCAGCCCGATCCCGATCCTGCCGACTGCAGGTTCGCGCAGGTAATGCCGTTCTGCAGCCAGTCGCCATTGGCGACATTCTGCACCGGCCGGAAGTTGCCCAGCGTCCAGAAATCATCCGACGACCAGCCAGCGTGGTAGTAGCCAACGGTGAAATCGTTGATGCCCGCCTTGTAGTTGATCGAGAGATCGTTGGTGAGCGAGTCGATCTTCTTCTCGACGACCCAGTGGCCGTAGTTCTGGACATAGGCGCTATCGGCCAGGGCCGTACCACTTGCGGTTGAAACTGAGGCCAGCCCTGTGGCGGTCTTGAGCTGCGCCACGGTGACCGGACTGCCATCGGGAACGAAGCCCAGCGTATCGGCATTGCCATGGGTGTAGGACAGATTGTCGCGCACCGAGAAGCCGCCGCCAATGTTATACTTGAAGTTCAGGCCCGAAACGCTGCCCTTCCAGCCGCGGCCGCGCGCGAAATCGAAGGTCTGCATCGTGCCGTTCTGGTCAATTTGCAGCGACTCGTAACGGGTAGCGTTGCCGAGCTGCGAGAAGGTGCCGAGGTTGTTACCCGTACCCAGCGCCATAGGCAGATACCATTGACCGTGATCGTCGGTCACGCGGGTCCACAGGTTGACCTCACCTTCAGCGAGGCGCTTGGTGAGTTGTGCGGTGATCTGGCGGCCCTTTTCCGACGTGAACTGCGCATCGCGAATGCCGTGCGATTGCGAGACATAGCCGCCGATCATGTAGTAGAAGTCGCCGCCGAGCGGGCCGGAGAGCATGGCATCGGCGCGGAACTGGCCGTAATTGGTCGCGCCCAGCTTGACCCGGCCGTGGGTTTCGTCGCCGCCCTTCTTGAGGTTGAAGTTCATCGTCACGCCGACTTCGCCGTTCGAGAACACGGCGTTCGGACCGCCGTGGGCAGCTTCGGTCGAGGCGATCGTCTCGTCAGTACGAAAGATCGAGCTTTGCTCCATGAACGAGAGCGATTCGGTGCCGTAGATCGGCGAGCCGTTGATCTGGAATGTCACCCACGGAGCGTCGCCACCGCCCGGCAGGCCGCGCACGTCGATGTTGGCGCCAGCCACGCCACCCGAGCTTTCCGCCCAGACACCGGGAACCAGCGTGAACACTTCCGCAGCGCTCTTGGGTGCGGCCTGATCAAGCGCATCGGCGCTGATCGCGGTGATCGCGTAGGATGCGTCCTGCTTGCGGGTGCCTGCGCCGCCCGGCGTGCCGATGACGATGATCTGTTCGCCGGGATTTTCCTCGGCCGCAGGCGCAGCGGGTGCTGCCGGCGCGGTTTGCGCAAGGACCGGCGTGGCGAGCAGGCCAAGCGCCAGCGATCCGGCGGATGCGCCTGCATATACGAACGTCTTGAGCGTCGAAGTCATGAATCTCTCCCTCGATACAGCGCATGTCCCTCGATGCGCTTTCGCCGCTATTCATAACCACGTCTGAAATGCATTTCAAGAAAATGTTGCAGATGTTCTCAAGCGCCGGATTTGCTGCCATAAGGCCGGCGGCCCGGGTGGCCATGGACGGGGTGCAAGAATGCAGGATTCGGCGGAAAATGGCAAAAAGCGGGGCCGCTCACGCTCGATGGGGGTGTCGATGGCCGACATTGCCCAACTGGCGAAGGTTTCGAAGCCGACCGTTTCGCGCGTCCTGTCCGGAAGCCCGCTCGTCACGGAAGCGACTCGCGAGCATGTACTCAAGATCGCGCGGGAGCATGGCTATGCGGTCAATCGCAATGCGCAGAAACTGCGTCAGACGCGGACCGATACCGTATCGGTGGTACTCGACTTCGGATCGTACCGCGGTGGGCGGATCGCCGATCCCTTCATTTTCGAGCTGCTTGCAGGCGTTGCCGAGGCACTGTCGGTGCGCAATCTCGATCTGCTGCTATCCTCGCAGGTTTCGCAGGACGCGCGGGACTACCAGGACCAGATCAGCGCCCGGATGGTCGATGGCTTTATCTTCCTTGGCCAGGGTGAGCGCGATCCGATGCTGCGGCAAATGGCCAAGGCAGGAATCCCGTTCGTCGTGTGGGGCGCGGTCGATCCAACTGAACCTTATTGCGCGGTCGGCAGCGACAACTTTCTCGGCGGAAAGCTGGCGGGCACCTACTTCCTCAAGTGCGGGCGGACGCGCTGGTTGTTCATTGGCAATGACAACCACGCCGAAATCCGAATGCGCCACGATGGACTGAGCGCAGTGGCGCGCGCAGAGCAGGGCCGGGTCGCGATCGACACGCTGACCTGCGAGGACATGTCCTATGTCGCGACGCATCGCGGAGTGCAGGACTACATCGCGGCCAATGACCCGCCCGATGCGATCTTTGCCTTCTCCGATACCGCGGCGATGGCGGCGATCGCGGCAATGCGCGAGGCGGGCTTCGTCAGTCCGCGCGACTATGCGTTGGTCGGCTACAATAATATCCCGCCAGCCGGGCACTTCACTCCGGCGATCACCACGGTCGAGCAGGAGACGCATCTTGCAGGCGCCATCCTGGTCGAAAAACTGATGCAGATGGTCGAGGGTGGCCGCGCCAATTCGACTCTGTTGCCGACCCGGCTGATCGTGCGCGAGACGTGAGCGCTATGCTCTCGAGAGGCGGCTGAGCCACAGCGTTGCGCCGGCAAGCACGGCAATGGGCGCAAGCAAACTGTAGAGTACCTGCGCGCTGCGCTCCGATGAGAACAGGACCGCCACCATGCGCGATCCGGTGGTGCCGCCCAGCGCGGAAAAGACGACGATCAGTCCGATCAGTCCGGCCTGTCGACCCTTGGGTACGGTCGACAACACGACCGAGTTCAGTGTCGGATAGATCGGCGCCATGAAGAACCCGATCAGCGGCAACAGGTAGGCGGCGAAAGGAACCTCCGTCCAACTGGCGACCACATGCGTACCCGCGCCCGCCGCAAGGATCGGCACAACCATCAGGATCAGCGCCATGCCGGAAAGGCATCCGAGCAGCAGTTTCAGCCAGCCTAGCCGCGCCACGATCAGGCCCGCAACGAACCGTCCGGCGGCAATCGACATGGCGAAAGCCGAGGCAGCCTGGACTGCGATCTTGCCGTCAAGGCCCAGCGCCTTGTGGTTGATGGTCGGAAGCCAAGTGCCGAGCCCCTGTTCGATGAACACATAGAGGAAGACGCCGACAATGAAGATCTGGGTTGCTCGGAGCGCCAGCAGCGAAAGCATCTCGCGAAAGGCCGTGGCTGGCGTGTCCGTGTCGGCGCTGTCGGCCAGCGCCCCTTCGTCGATCCGCACCGCGCCGATCGCCATGGCCGCGACGACGCACATTGCCACAAGCAGCCAATAAACGTGGAGCCAGCCCGGCGAACTCGGATCGGACGGGTCGATGAACCAGGCAAAGATCCACGCGCTGGCGACCACCGCGGTCATGAACGCCGCCTCGATCATGGCCAGCAGGCGCGCGTGACCCGAAGCGCTGGACGTGAACAGCCCGATCACCGAGTAAACCGACACCTTCATCAGTGCGAACCCGAACCCGGTGGCGAAGAACATCGCCCGGGTGGCCCAGAATGAATTGGCCACGGGAACAAGGGTGCAACCTGCGCCCG
>JAGWUU010000222.1 GCA_028868335.1 Sphingomonadales bacterium
GAAGCGGCCCTGCTTGCCCTTGAGCATGTCGGACAGCGACTTCAGCGGACGCTTGTTGGCGCCGGTGATGACGCGGCCGCGGCGGCCGTTGTCGAACAGCGCGTCAACCGCTTCCTGCAGCATGCGCTTTTCGTTGCGGACGATGATGTCCGGGGCGCGCAGCTCGATCAGGCGCTTCAGGCGGTTGTTGCGGTTGATGACGCGGCGATAGAGATCGTTGAGGTCCGAGGTCGCGAAGCGGCCGCCGTCGAGCGGCACCAGCGGGCGCAGTTCGGGCGGGATGACCGGCACGACGTCAAGGATCATCCATTCCGGACGGTTGCCCGAATCGATGAACGATTCGACGACCTTCAGGCGCTTGATGATCTTCTTGGGCTTCAGTTCCGACTTGGTCTCGGCCAGTTCCTTGAGCAGGTCTTCCTTTTCCTGCACCAGGTCGAGGCTGATCAGCATGTGCTTGACCGCCTCGGCGCCGATCCCGGCCGAGAAGGCGTCTTCGCCGTACTCGTCCTGGTAGTCGTAGAGCTCGTCCTCGGTGAGGAGCTGGTACTTCTCGAGCGGGGTAAGGCCCGGCTCGATCACCACGTAGCTTTCGAAATAGAGGATGCGCTCAAGCTGCTTGAGCTGCATGTCGAGCAGCAGGCCGATGCGCGAAGGCAGCGACTTGAGGAACCAGATGTGCGCAACCGGCGCGGCCAGCTCGATGTGGCCCATGCGCTCGCGGCGCACCTTGGTCACGGTTACTTCGACGCCGCACTTTTCGCAGACGACGCCCTTGTACTTCATGCGCTTGTACTTGCCGCACAGGCACTCGTAGTCCTTCACCGGGCCGAAGATGCGGGCGCAGAACAGGCCGTCGCGCTCCGGCTTGAAGGTCCGGTAATTGATCGTTTCCGGCTTCTTGATCTCGCCGAACGACCACGAGCGGATACGCTCGGGGCTGGCAAGGCCGATCTGGATCTGGTCGAAGGTTTCGGGCTTCGCCATCTGGTTGGTGAACTTGGTCAGGTCGTTCATGTCTCGATCCCTCTAGGGGTGAATAGCTTGGGCGGGGCAGGGGAGGGCGGCGTTCCGGCCGCCCGATCCCATTACTCAGCCGCCTCCGCGAAATCGTCGTCGTCGCTGTCGTCGGTGAGCGAGGACAACTCCACGTTGAGGCCGAGGCTGCGCATTTCCTTGACGAGCACGTTGAAGCTCTCAGGGATGCCGGCCTCGAAGGTGTCGTCGCCCTTGACGATCGCTTCATAGACCTTGGTGCGACCGACCACGTCATCGGACTTCACCGTCAGCATTTCCTGCAAGGTATAGGCGGCGCCGTAGGCCTGGAGCGCCCAGACCTCCATTTCGCCGAACCTCTGCCCGCCGAACTGCGCCTTGCCGCCCAGCGGCTGCTGGGTGACGAGGCTGTACGGCCCGATCGAACGCGCGTGGATCTTGTCGTCGACCAGGTGGTGTAGCTTGAGCATGTAGATGTAGCCGACAGTGACCTTGCGGTCGAAGGCTTCACCCGTGCGCCCGTCGAACAGCGTGACCTGGCCCGAGGTATCGAGCCCGGCCTTTTCCAGCATCGCCGAAACGTCGGCTTCGCGCGCGCCGTCGAATACCGGGGTGCCCATCGGCACGCCGTTCTTCAGCAGCTCGGCCATGTCGACGATCTGATCGGTCGTGCGCGCGTCGATCTGGGCGTCGTAGTTCTCGCCGTAGATGTCCTTGAGCTTGTCGATCAGCGCGGTCGGCGGAGCGGCCACTTCGGGGTTGGGGTTGTCGTGCCGCCACTGTTCGAGCGCCGCCGTCACCTGCTGGCCCAGGCCGCGCGCGGCCCAGCCCAGGTGGGTTTCGAAGATCTGCCCGACGTTCATGCGGCTCGGCACGCCCAGCGGGTTGAGCACGATGTCGACATGGGTGCCGTCCTCAAGGAACGGCATGTCCTCGCACGGCAGGATGCGCGAAATGACACCCTTGTTGCCGTGACGGCCGGCCATCTTGTCGCCCGGTTGCAGCTTGCGCTTCACCGCGACGAATACCTTGACCATCTTGAGCACGCCCGGGGCGAGTTCGTCGCCGCGTTCGAGCTTTTCCTTGCGGTCCTCGAACTTTTCCTGGATCGCCTTGACCGTCTCGTCGTACTGGGCCTTGACCGCTTCGAGCTGGCCCTGGACCTTGTCGTCGGCCACGGCGAACTTCCACCATTCGTGGCGCTCGACCTCGGCGAGGTTTTCATCGCCGATGGTGTCGCCCTTCTTGAACCCCTTCGGGGCAGCCGCGGCGACCTGGCCGATCAGCATGTCCTTGAGGCGGTTGTAGGTGGCGCGGTTGAGGATCGCGCGTTCGTCCTCGCGGTCCTTGGCGAGGCGTTCGATTTCCTCGTTCTGGATCGCGCGGGTACGGTCATCGATCTCGATGCCGTGGCGGTTGAAGACGCGCACGTCGACGATGGTGCCCGACACGCCCGGCGGCAGACGGAGCGAGGTGTCGCGCACGTCGCTGGCCTTTTCGCCGAAGATCGCGCGCAGCAGCTTTTCTTCCGGGGTCATCGGGCTTTCGCCCTTCGGCGTGATCTTGCCGACCAGGATGTCGCCCGGATGGACCTCCGCCCCGACATAGACGATCCCCGCCTCGTCGAGGTTGCGCAGGGCTTCCTCGCCGACGTTGGGAATGTCGCGGGTGATGTCTTCCGGCCCAAGCTTTGTGTCGCGGGCCATGACTTCGAATTCGTCGATGTGGATCGAGGTGAACACGTCGTCCTTGACGATGCGTTCGCTGATCAGGATCGAGTCTTCGTAGTTGTAACCGTTCCACGGCATGAACGCGACCAGGCTGTTGCGGCCCAGTGCCAGTTCGCCCAGCTCGGTGGAGGGACCGTCAGCCAGGATGTCGCCCGCCGAAACCACGTCGCCGACCTTTACCAGCGGACGCTGGTTGATGCAGGTCGACTGGTTCGAACGCTCGAACTTCTGCAGGCGGTAGATATCGACGCCCGACTGGCCGGGTTCGATCTCGCCCGAAGCGCGGATGACGATGCGGGTGGCGTCGACCTGGTCGACCACGCCGCCGCGCAGCGCCGAGATCGCCGCGCCCGAATCGCGCGCAACGGTCTCTTCCATGCCGGTGCCGACGAACGGCGCTTCGGCCTGGACCAGCGGCACCGCCTGGCGCTGCATGTTCGATCCCATCAGCGCGCGGTTGGCGTCGTCGTTTTCAAGGAACGGGATCAGCGAGGCGGCAACCGAGACGAGCTGCTTGGGCGAAACGTCCATCAGCGTGACGTGATCGCGCGGGGCCATCACGAATTCGCCTGCTTCACGCGCCGAGATCAGTTCCTCGGCGAACGAGCCGTCGGCGTTGAGTTCGGCCGAGGCCTGGGCGACGGTGTGCTTGCTCTCTTCCATGGCCGAGAGATAGACGACCTCGCCAGTCACCTTGCCGTCGATCACCTTGCGGTAGGGCGTCTCGATGAAGCCATACTTGTTGACGCGGGCGAAGGTCGACAGCGAGTTGATCAGACCGATGTTCGGGCCTTCCGGCGTTTCGATCGGGCAGATGCGGCCATAGTGGGTGGGGTGGACGTCGCGGACTTCGAAACCGGCGCGCTCGCGGGTCAGGCCGCCCGGTCCAAGCGCCGAGACGCGGCGCTTGTGGGTGACTTCCGACAGCGGGTTGGTCTGGTCCATGAACTGCGAAAGCTGGCTCGACCCGAAGAACTCGCGCACCGCGGCGACCGCGGGCTTGGCGTTGATCAGGTCGTTGGGCATCACGGTCGAGACGTCGACGCTGCTCATGCGCTCCTTGACCGCGCGTTCCATGCGCAGCAGGCCGACGCGATACTGGTTTTCCAGCAGCTCGCCGACCGAGCGGACGCGGCGGTTGCCGAGGTTGTCGATGTCGTCAACTTCGCCCTTGCCGTCCTTGAGGTTCACCAGTTCCTTGACCACGGCAAGGATGTCCTCGGTGCGCAGGGTGGTGATGGTGTCCTCGGCGTCGAGGCCAAGGCGCATGTTGAGCTTGACGCGACCCACGGCCGACAGGTCGTAGCGGTCGGGATCGAAGAACAGGCCGTCGAACAGCGCTTCGGCGGTTTCGCGCGTCGGCGGTTCGCCGGGGCGCATCACGCGGTAGATGTCGGCGAGCGCGTGGTCGCGGTCCTCGGCCTTGTCGGCCTTGAGCGTATTGCGGATCCACGGACCGGTGGTGACATGATCGATGTCGAGCAGGTCGATCTGGTCGATCCCCGCCTTGTCGAGCGCGTCGAGATTCTCGGGCGAAACCTCGTCGCCCGCCTCGATCCAGATGCGGCCGGTGCTTTCGTCGATCAGGTCGCGCGCGGAATAGCGGCCGAACACTTCCTCGGTCGGGATCAGCAGCTCGGCGAGACCATCCTTTTCCGCCTTGTTGGCGGCGCGCGGGGAAATCTTGGTGCCCGCAGCGAAGATCACCTCACCCGACGCCGCATCGACGATGTCGAAGGCCGGCTTCAGGCCGCGCCACTGCTCGGCGACATAGGGCAGGCGCCAGCCGCCTTCGCCGCGCTTCCAGGTGACGGTCTGGTAGAAGTAGTTGAGGATGTCCTCGTCCCCAAGGCCCAGCGCGTGAAGCAGCGCGGTGACCGGCAGCTTGCGCTTGCGGTCGATGCGGACGTTGACGATGTCCTTGGCGTCGAACTCGAAATCGAGCCACGAGCCGCGGTAGGGGATGACGCGCGCGGCAAACAGGTACTTGCCCGAAGAGTGAGTCTTGCCGCGGTCATGGTCGAACAGCACGCCCGGCGAGCGGTGCATCTGCGAAACGATGACGCGCTCGGTGCCGTTGATGATGAAGGTGCCGTTCTCGGTCATGAGCGGCATGTCGCCCATGTAAACGTCCTGCTCCTTGATATCGAGGACCGAGCGGGTTTCGGTTTCCGAATCCACCTCGAACACGATCAGGCGCAGCGTGACCTTCATCGGCGCGGCATAGGTGATCCCGCGCTGGCGGCACTCGGTGGTGTCGTACTTGGGATCTTCCAGCTCGTAATGGACGAAGTCCAGTTCGCTGGTGCCCGCAAAGTCGCGGATCGGGAAAACCGAGCGCAGGGTCTTTTCCAGGCCCGAGACATAGCCGGTGGCCGGATCGGAGCGCAGGAACTGCTCGTACGATTCGCGCTGAACCTC
>JAGWUU010000223.1 GCA_028868335.1 Sphingomonadales bacterium
TCATTGAATTTGGACAGGCGCTTGGAGCCCTTGCCGTCGAGTTCGCGCACATGCAGGTGCAGCACGGTGGCGCCCGCGTTGTAGCAATCGACCGCCTTCTGGACCTGTTCGGCGAAGGTAACCGGGATGTCGTCGCTATCGCCGGGCAGGAAGCTGGGCGCATAGGGGGCGACCTGGATCACCAGCGGCGGCTGGTTGTCGGGCAGCAGGCTTTCGTCAAAAAAGTGCATCTTAAATCTCCTTGGGCTTCGAGGGGACCGCAATCCCGCGGGTTTTCATTTCTTCGATCAGCATCGGCGCACCCAACGCGACAGAATGGATACCGAGCACGGCAACGCATTCCAGCACCGCCATGATCTCTTCGGGGGTCGCCCCGACGTCGAGCGCCTTGGCGATATGGCGGCGGGTGCCGGGCGCGTGCATGTGGGTGCACGATGCGTCGACCGCGATCGCGATCAGCTCGTAGGTCTTGAGATCGAGCGCGCCCTTGCGCATCGGCAGCGTCGCCATGTCGAGGAACTTTTCGGTCCATTCGGCATCGAAGTCGGCGAAATCGTCCCAGAGGCTGTTCCATTGGCCGCCAGCCTTCGCGGCGTCGATGATCGGGGTGGGTGTTACCATTGTCCTTCTCCCATGATTGCTGCGCGTTCCATCTGTCGAACGCAGGGGGGGTAATCCATGACCGCGTAGTGCTGGGTGCAGCGGTTGTCCCAGATCGCCACGCTGTTCGGCTTCCAGCGCCAGCGCACCTGGTATTCCGGGATCGCGGCGCGGCCGATCAGGTAGTTGAGCAGGTTGGCCCCGCCCGGCGAATAGTCCTGGCCGTAGCGGACGTTCCGCGCGGTGTGGAAATTGGTGAAGTGCGTGGCATAGCTGCTGACGAACAGCACATCTTCACCGGTTTCAGGGTGGCGGCGAACCACGTCATGTTCGGCGTCGGGATACTGGGCTTTCAACGCATAGCGCTTTTCGTCCGGCATCCGCGCGCCGAAGCTCGCCTCGATGCTGTGCCGCGCCTTCAAGCCCTCGATCGTTTCCTTCACATGATCGGGCAGGTCGACATAGGCCTTGGCCAGGTTGGCCCACATCGTATCACCCCCGACGGGCGGGCAGGCAACGCAGCGCAGCACGGCGCCCATCGGCGGAATTTCGCGCCAGGTCGCATCGCAGTGCCACGAGTTCTCGTAGAAGTCGGGCGGTGAGTTCTTGTCCTTATAGAGCCGCTGCAAACCCGGGTTCTCGGGATCGCTGCCCGCGACGGGGTGATCCTCAAGCTGACCGAAGCGCTGGGCGAAGGCGACGTGATCGGGCCGGGCAATGTCCTGATCGCGCAGGAACAGCACCTTGTGCTCGAGCAAGGCCGCGCGGATTTCGCCGAACAGGTCGTCGTTGCGGGCTGCTTCGGCGAGGTTCACGCCAGTGAGTTCGGCGCCGATATTCTGGGTGAGTTTCTCGATTTTCATAGCACGAACACCGATGAGCCAATGGTCTTGCCGGCTTCGAGGTCGCGGTGCGCCTGGACGCAGTCGTCGAGGTCATAACGCTGACCAATCTCGACCTTGATCTTGCCGGAAGACAGGTTGTCGAACCAGAAACTGGACAATTCCGCGCGCTCCGCCGGATCGGCGTAGAAGTCGACGAAAGCGGGGCGGATGAAATAGACCGAACCCTGGACCACCATCTGGAAGGCATCGATCGGCGGGAACGGCCCCGAGGCAGTGCCGCAGCCGACCAGCACGCCGCGGCGGCGCAGCGACTTCAGGGAGCCCTCGAAGGTATCCTTGCCAACGCTGTCGAACACCGTCTGCACGCCCTCGCCCCCGGTCAGTTCCCTGACCCGCGCGGCGACATCCTCGCGGCGGTAGAAGATGATCTCATCACAGCCCATCTCGCGGGCCTTGGCGGCCTTCTCCTCGCTCGAGACGGTGCCGATCACCCTCAGCCCCATCAGCTTGGCGATCTGCACCGCCAGCAGCCCGACCCCGCCCGCGGCGGCATGAAGCAGGATCGTGTCCCCCGCCTTCAGCCGCGGATCGGTCTTCCTGAGCCAATAGGTCGCCGACAGACCGCGCATGGTCGAGGCGGCGGCCGTCTCGAACGCGATCCCGTCAGGCAGCTTGAACAGCGGCGCGGCGGGCATCACCCGTTCGGTCGAATAGGCACCCAGCGGCCCGCCGTTGTAGCTGACCCGGTCGCCCACGGCCACGCTGGTCACGCCCTCGCCGACTTCCAGCACGGTGCCCGCACCCTCGACGCCCATGCCATTGGGCAGCGGAGCGGGGTAATAGCCCGAGCGGAAATAGGTATCGGCGAAGTTGCAGCCGACCGCACCGTGGCGCACCAGCACCTCGCCGGGGCCGGGACGGCCGACCTCGACCTCCTCCACCTTCAGGACCTCAGGCCCACCGGCCTCGTAAAAGCGGACAGCCTTGGCCATCGCAGCATCTCTCCTCGTTGTTTGTTGTTAGCTACGCGCAAAGAGGATTGTGTTTTTTGCCTCTTGTGCCAGTTTATTTGCAGTTGACGCCACGACGCTGGCGCGACGGGGAGACGCTCAAGTGGCGGAAGTCATCCGATCGGCGGGGCTCAACGGCTATCTGGAAACGATGGCCGCGCTTGGAGTTGACCCGCGCCCGCTGCTCCGCGAACACGGCCTGACCATCGCGCAACTGGAGCAATCGGAACTCCTGATACCGGCATGGTCGGGATTCCGGCTGCTCGAACGCAGCGCCGAAGTGACCGGATGCAACACGATCGGCCTGCGCATGGCGGAGGGACGCGGGCTTGCGTCGCTGGGTGCTCCCGGCCTGGTGATCGCGCATCAGCCGACGCTGCGAAACGCACTGGACGCGCTTACGGAATACCGGGCCCGGATCAATTCCACGCTGATCATCAGCCTTGAGAATTTGGGCGACGAGGTAGTTCTGCAAGAGGACTTCTCGCTGAAACGGCCGGAGCAGGCCCGGCAATCGTCAAACCTGGCGATCGCGGTCATGTTCATGCTGTGCCGATCAATTCTTGGCGCAAACTGGATGCCGTTGAGCGTCTGCTTTTCGCATCAGGTCCCGGAACCGCAGGAGATGGCGCAATTCGTGCGGATCTTCAGGATGCGGCCACAATTCAATTGCGAATTCAATGGACTGGTTTTCAGAAAGGAAGATCTGGATCGGCCCAATGCCCATGCCGATGATCGGTTGGCCGTTCTCGCGCGGGATTTGCTGGGCGAGGGGACCGGACCGATGGCGATCCCGGCGGTGAAAGACATCGAAAGGCTGGTCAAGTTGCTCCTGCCCAATGGCCGCGCCTCGATCCAGATGTGCGCGGCATCGCTTGACGTCACCGTCCGCACTCTCCAGCGCATGCTCGAAGCTGAAGGCGACAGCTTCACCAACGTTTTGCAACGGATGCGCATGCAACTGGCGACGCAATACCTCAGCAATCCGCAAATGACGGTGACCGACATCGCGCAGTTGCTGGGCTATGCCTCGATCAGCACCTTCACCCGCTGGCACGCGCAGGCCTTTGGCTTGCCGCCGCTAAAACGCCGCAGCATCCTGACGCGCAGTCCTGCTGCGAACGCCACCTGATCCGCGCGGAGTGCGGGGAGCGATCTGGCGACCGGCGTTGACGGGGGACATGGCGGAAAGGATGCCTTCGCCCAGCCAGCCCGCCAGCCAGGTTCCCAACGCCTCTCCCTCGCAGCGCCCGGCAATAGCTCCCAAGGCGTCTCCTTGCGCGACTTGCCAGAGCGCGTTCGCCTCGGGTCCGTCCAGCACCCGCCATCGCGGCGACAGGTCTTTGCGCCACACCACCAGGGCGGCGTCCAGATCGTGTTCGACCCGGAAGCGGTCCGTCTGGTCCTCCGCCAGCGCCGTCCAAAGCGCGGTGCAGTTGGTGCTGATCTTCCGGGTTGCGAAGCCGACGGCCATGGTAAAGCGCACCTGATCCCACTCCGCGTCGCTGTATCCTGCCGTTGCAAACCCGGCGGGATCGAGCGCGGGCAGGTCCCTTGCCGCGAAGGCCTGCTGCATTTGCCACTCGAGCCAGGCGAGCTCCGCCACCTCGGGATCGTCGGCAAACAATCCGGTAAGCGTGCCGGGAAATTCCGCTCCATAGCTGTCGAGCGTCCAGCCCGTGGGGGGGCGGGTCAGCACGTAATGGCATGCCGCCGCGGCGAACGCCTGATCGCCGACCCAGCGCCGGGTGCGTTCAAAGCTTGCTTCGAGCGCTGTGAGCAGGCGGCCGCGATAGGCGTCGCGGTAGATTTCCATGCCGATCGACAATGGCGCGGCATCATCGTCGGCCGCGGCGATCGCGTCACGAAAGGCAAGCTGGCGTTCGAGCAGGGTCATGCGGCTAGGACGCCGGCAGCGGCGCCAGCGGCGGCTGCATCGCGGGCCTGCCTTAGTTCGGCCAGCAGGTCGGGCAAGGCCGGAATCGCATCGTCGCGCTCGATCATCGTCGCGCATGGGCCGAAGCGTTCGACGGCCGCGCGGTAGAGGTCCCACACTTCCGCGCAAACCGGGGAATCGTGTGTGTCTATCAACATTCCGGCAGGACCGTGGCTGTGCCCGGCAAGGTGCATCTGCCGCACCCGGTCCGATGGAATTGCCGCCAGAAAGGCATGGGGATCGAACCCGTGGTTGACGCTGCTGACATAGACGTTGTTGACGTCGAGCAGGAGGTAGCAGCCGGTTTCCCGGGTCAGCTCGGCGAGGAACGTCCACTCGCTCATCGTGCTTTCCGCGAAAGTCACATAGCTGGACGGATTTTCGAGGAGCAATGGCCGCTCAAGCACATCCTGCGCGCGGGTTATGTTGGCGATGCAGGTCGCCAGGGCCTCATCGGTGTAGGGCAGCGGCAGCAGGTCATGCGTGGCAAATCCGCCAACGCGGGTCCAGCACAGGTGATCGGAGATCCATAGCGGCTGGATCCGGTCGGCCAGGGCCTTGAGTTCGGAAAGATAGTTCGGGTCGAGCCCCTCGGGCGAACCGAGCGACATGGATACGCCGTGCATGGCGACGGGATGACGTTCCCGCACCGCGTCGATCGTCCGCAGCGGACGGCCGCCACAGGCCATGAAGTTTTCCGAAATGATCTCGACGAAATCGACCGGCTG
>JAGWUU010000224.1 GCA_028868335.1 Sphingomonadales bacterium
GCGGGCGCGACTTACAAGGTTGCGAAGAACCGTCTTGCCAAGCTTGCCATCCAGGACACCGACTACGCCGGCATCGGCGAGTTCCTGACCGGCCCGACCGCGATCGCCACTTCGGCGGACCCGGTTGCCGCCGCGAAGGCGGTGGTGGATTTCGCCAAGACGAACGACAAGCTCGAAATCGTCGGCGGATCGATGGGGGCACAGGTTCTGAACGCGGAAGGGATCAAGGCGCTCGCCTCGATGCCGTCGCTCGACGAACTGCGCGCCACGCTCATCGGCCTGGTCCAGGCACCGGCCACGAAGATCGCCCAGCTTACCACCGCTCCGGCGGCGAAGCTGGCCCGCGTCTTCGGCGCCTATGCCACCAAGGATGCTGCTTAAGACGTTTCGTACGATTTCGTCCGCGCGCCGATGCGCCGGGCACCACAAACACTAGGAGTGAAACATCATGGCTGATATCGCCAAGCTCGTTGAAGAACTTTCGAAGCTGACCGTTCTGGAAGCTGCTGACCTCGCCAAGGCTCTTGAAGAAGCCTGGGGCGTGAGCGCTGCTGCCGCCGTTGCCGTTGCCGCTCCGGCAGCCGCCCCGGCCGAAGCCGCCGAGGAAAAGACCGAATTCGACGTTATCCTGACCGGCGACGGCGGCAACAAGATCGCCGTCATCAAGGAAGTCCGTGCGATCACCGCGCTGGGCCTGACCGAAGCCAAGGCGCTGGTCGAAGCCGCGCCGAAGGCGATCAAGGAAGCCACCAACAAGGCCGACGCCGAAGAAATC
This sequence comes from Sphingomonadales bacterium, assembly GCA_028868335.1. Lineage (GTDB taxonomy): Bacteria > Pseudomonadota > Alphaproteobacteria > Sphingomonadales > Sphingomonadaceae > Novosphingobium. Next base: position 776 of record JAGWUU010000224.1, read on the forward strand.
AAGAAGAAGATCGAAGCCGCTGGCGGCACCGTCGAGATCAAGTAATCTCGCACGCGATCCTTCGGGATTTACGGAAAGGGCGGTCCTGCGGGGCCGCCCTTTTCGTTTGCAGTTTCCGCTTGAAGTTGACGCAGCGTCAAGCGCTACACGTCGGGCATGCATGATTCTCTGCCCATTGACGAAGTTGTCCGCCGCACCGGTTTGACCGCGCGGGCGCTGCGATTTTATGAAGCACGCGGCCTGATCGCGCCGCTGCGAACCAGCGGGGGCCGACGATATTATTCGTCAACGCAGTTGGAACGCTTGCATCGGATCGTTTCCCTGAAGGGCGCCGGGTTTTCCCTGGCGGAGATCGCACGGTTGCTTGGCGGGCAAAAAGTTGATGCCGCGGCCGTTCTGCGCATCCAGATCGCCGCGCTTGCCGACCAGCGAGAGAAGATCGAGAGCGCATCCGCATTGCTGCGCCAGACACTGTCCCGCATCGAGGGTGGCGAGCCGCTCGACGGCGCGACCCTTTGCTCGCTTATCCGTGAAGGAGAAACGATCATGACCATGAAGAAGCAATGGGACACGTTGAGCGAAGCCTATATGTCCGACCAGGCACGCGCCGATTTCGTAGCAGCATCCTACCCGCCCGGATTCGATCAGGCGGCGTACAGCGCCAGGTGGGAGGCGCTCGGGGCGAGGATCAAGGCTGCGCTTCCGCTAAATCCGGCAAGTGAGGCAGCACAATCCTTGCTGAATGAATGGCAGGCGTTGCTGGCTCCGTTCACCGCCATCGCAACCCCTGCGATGACCCAGGACGTAAAGGCGATGTACGACGATATGCCCAATTGGGACGAGGGCGCGCCCAGTCCGGGCTTTGACCACGAGGTCTGGGCCTTCATCAAGATGGCGGCCAGCGCAAAACCCCGGGACTGAACCGCGCGTCCAAAAAGGTGGGGCCGCGGCTTGCGCCGCGGCCCCTGCCGCATGGTTCGGTGCGACCCGAAGGGCCTGCGGCTTATTTCAGTGTCTTGAGGTAGGCGATCACGTCCTTGCGCTGGGCCGGATCGGTCAGCCCCGCGAAGGTCATCTTGGTGCCTGGCACCATCTTCATCGGGTTGCTGAGGTACTCGTCGAGCGTCTTGTCATCCCAGGTCAGGTTGGCGCCCTTCATGGCGTCGGAGAAGGCATAGCCCGTGATCTCGCCCGACTTGGTGCCATAGACGCCGGCAAGGCTCGGCCCGACGCCCATCTTGCCCTTTTCGGTGGAATGGCAGGCGGCGCACTGTGCGAACGCGGCGGGAGCGGCGCCCGCGGCAGCAGTCGTGGCCGTGCCCGTATCGGTTGCGGCAGGCGTTGCGGAGGCGGCGGTGCTTGCTGTGTCCGATGCCTTGTCGGCCGGGGGCGATCCGCACGCCGACAGCGCAAGCGCGAATGACAGAGCGGCCGCGGCGCCAAAATGACTGGTCATGCTTGCAAGTCTCCTTATGTCCCCTGCCGCGCCCGCCCCCACGACGCGCGACCTACAAACCGCGACCGTTTGCACCCGGCGCGGTGCGGAGGAAAGTGCCAATCACCCCACCGACGTTGCATTATTCGCACGATGGCGACGAGAAGTGCAGCACGCGCGGCGAATTGCCTTTATCGCACTTGCCTTCGCGCCTACCCCGGTCGGCTTTATGTCTCACGCGGCCCCACCCTCTGTCATGCGCGCCGAAACCTCTGCCATGCTCACGCTGGCGGTGCCGCTGGCGGCTGCGAACCTGTTGCAGATGATGGTTTACGCCATCGACGTCATGTTCGTCGCTCGGCTTGGCGTGGAGGCGCTTGCTGCGTCGTCGCTGGCGACCACGCTGTTCGGGCTGATGATGTGGTGCTTCTCGGGCCTGACCGGAGCCTGCATGCCTCTGATTGCCGCGGAGTTGGGGCGGCGCAAACACGCCGTGCGCGAAGTGCGGCGCTCGGTGCGAATGGCGCTGTGGCTGGCGGTAATCTGCGGGCTGGCGGGCATGGCGGTCGCCGCGCAGGGTGAGAGCCTGCTGCTGCTGAGCGGGCAGGATCCGCAGGTTTCCAGAACCGCCGGCCGGTTTCTGATGATCCTGCTGTGGGCACTGGTGCCCAACATCATGGCCTCGGTGCTGCGCAACTTCGTATCCGCACTGGGGCGGCCGATCCTTGCCACGCTGATCACCCTGCTGGCGATCGGGGTCAACGCGCTGGGCAACTATGCCTTCGTGTTCGGGCACTTCGGCGCACCTGCGCTCGGCCTTGACGGTTCTGCGATCAGCAGCGTGATCACTGCCTGCGCCATGCTGGCGGCCTATGCCCTGGCAATCCAGGCCGATCGGCGGCTGCGGCGTTACCATGTGTTCGGGCGGTGGTGGCGACCCGAGTGGCGGCGATTGGGCGACGTGGTGCGGATCGGGATCCCGATCGCGCTGATCATCCTTGCCGAGGGCGGTCTGTTCTCAAGCGCGGCCTTCCTGATGGGGCTGATTGGCGAGGCCGAGCTGGCCGGGCACACCGTAGCACTGCAGGTTGCCGCACTCGCCTTCCAGATACCGTTCGGCATCGGTCAGGCAGCGACGATCCGGGTCGGCTATCATTTTGGCGCGCGCGACAATGCGGCGATTACTGCGGCGGGCAGAGCGGCGCTGGGGCTTGCGGTAGGGTACATGGCCGTCCCGGCGGCGATCATGCTGTTCGCGCCGCTGACGGTCCTTCGCATCTACGTCGATCCCTATGCCCCGGCCAACGCAGCGATGGTTGGCCATGCCGTGCAGTTCCTCGCGATCGCCGCCGCCTTCCAGCTGTTCGACGGACTCCAGGCGGTGCTCGCGGGGACGCTGCGCGGGTTGCAGGACACCCGCGTCCCGATGCTGCTGGCGCTGTTCGGCTATTGGGTGATCGGCTTCGGCACCTCGATCACGCTCGGTTTCGCCACGCCGTTGCGCGGAGCCGGAGTGTGGACCGGACTGGCGGTGGGACTGATCGTCGTGTCCGCCCTGCTTGGCCAGCGTTGGCGCTATCGCGCCCGACTGGGTCTGCTGCCGCGCTGAAGGCGCGAAAAAGAATCGCCACGAACCTCCTTGACGGGGGATGAACCTCCACCCATATCCGCGCCGCTGGCACTCTCTATCAGGGAGTGCCAATCTCATCCTGTTGTAACGCAAGATAGTAGAGAAGGCTCATACACATGGCATTCCGTCCGTTGCACGATCGCGTGCTCGTTCGCCGCGTCGAAGCTGATGAAAAGACCGCCGGCGGCATCATCATTCCTGACAGCGCCAAAGAAAAGCCGGCCGAAGGCGAAGTCGTCGCCGTTGGCGCGGGTTCCAAGGCCGAAGACGGCAAGGTCACGCCGCTGGACGTCAAGGCGGGCGACCGCGTGCTGTTCGGCAAGTGGTCGGGCACCGAGGTCAAGCTCGATGGCGAAGACCTGCTGATCATGAAGGAATCGGACATCCTCGGCATCATCGGCTGAGCAATCCGTTCTCTTCCCCCAACACGAAATCTGAAAGGACAGCATCATGGCTGCCAAGGACGTAAAATTCGGCCGTGACGCGCGCGAAGGCATTCTGCGCGGCGTCGACATCCTCGCCAACGCCGTCAAGGTCACGCTCGGCCCCAAGGGCCGCAACGTCGTCATCGACAAGAGCTTCGGCGCACCCCGCATCACCAAGGACGGCGTTACCGTCGCCAAGGAAATCGAACTCAAGGACAAGTTCGAGAACATGGGCGCGCAGATGCTGCGCGAAGTGGCTTCGAAGGCCAACGACGCCGCCGGTGACGGCACCACCACCGCCACGGTTCTCGCTCAGGCAATCGTGCGCGAAGGCATGAAGTCGGTCGCCGCCGGAACCAATCCGATGGATCTCAAGCGCGGGATCGATACCGCGGTGGTCGCGGTTGTCGAAAACCTCAAGGGTCGTTCGACCCCGGTTTCGGGTTCGGCCGAAATCGCCCAGGTCGGCATCATCTCGGCCAATGGCGACGTCGAAGTCGGCCAGAAGATCGCCGAGGCGATGGAAAAGGTCGGCAAGGAAGGCGTGATCACCGTGGAAGAGGCCAAGGGCCTCGAATTCGAACTCGATGTCGTCGAAGGCATGCAGTTCGACCGCGGCTACCTCTCGCCCTACTTCATCACCAACCCCGAAAAGATGACCGTGGAACTGGATAACCCCTATATCCTGATCCACGAGAAGAAGCTGTCGAACCTGCAGTCGATGCTGCCGGTGCTCGAAGCGGTGGTCCAGTCGGGCCGTCCGCTGCTGATCATCGCCGAGGACATCGAAGGCGAGGCGCTGGCCAC
>JAGWUU010000225.1 GCA_028868335.1 Sphingomonadales bacterium
GGCCATGTCGGCAAGGGTGCCGCCCGGTTCGATCTGGCAAAGTTGCAAAATCTCAACGGTCATTACCTGCGGGAAGCGGACGATGTGCGCCTCGCCGCGCTGGTCGCCCCACGCATGAGCGGCACGGTCGATCTCGATCTGCTGACCCGCGCCATGCCGGTGCTGAAGGTGCGCGCCAAGGATCTCAACGAACTGGCGGCTGGCGCGGCCTTCCTCTTCGCGACCAGACCGCTCGCGATGGAAGCCAAGGCCGAAGCACTGCTGACCGCCGAATCGCGCGAGTTGCTGGGTAAAATATCGGCCCGGCTGGCCGTTCTCGGTGAATGGACCATCGAAGGGCTGGAAACCTCTCTCAAGGCGATGGCCGAAGAGCGCGGGCTTGGACTTGGAAAGCTTGCCCAGCCGCTGCGGGCTGCGCTAACAGGTCAAACGACCTCCCCGGGAATTTTCGACGTTTTGGTTCTGCTAGGACAGGACGAAAGCCTTGCGCGTATCGACGCGCAGGCGATCACCGCCGACGCACGATCAGCTTGAGGAGTAAGACAAGGTGAGCAATTCCGCGAAACTCTCCACCGGTGGCAAGGACCTCGAATATCCGGTTCTGTCCGGAACCGTCGGCCCCGAAGTCATCGACATCCGCAAGCTCTATGGCCAGACCGGGCAGTTCACGTTCGATCCGGGCTTTACCAGCACGGCAAGCTGCGAAAGCGCGATCACCTATATCGATGGTGACGAAGGCGTGCTGCTGCATCGCGGCTATCCGATCGGCCAGCTTGCCGAACACTCGAGCTTCATGGAAACGAGCTACCTGCTGCTCAACGGTGAATTGCCGAGCACGAGCGAACTGGCCGACTTCACCCGCACGATCAGCCGCCACACCATGCTGCATGAGCAGCTCGCCACGTTCTATCGCGGCTTCCGCCGTGACGCCCACCCGATGGCGATCATGTGCGGGGTGGTTGGAGCATTGTCAGCGTTCTACCACGATTCAACCGACATTTCCGATCCGCTGCACCGCAAGATCAGCTCGCACCGCCTGATCGCCAAGATGCCGACGATTGCGGCCATGGCCTACAAGTATTCGGTCGGCCAGCCGTTCATGTACCCCGACAACAGCCTGTCCTACACCGGCAATTTCCTTCGGATGACCTTCGGCGTTCCAGCCGAGAAGTACGAGGTAATCCCGGCAGTCGAAAAGGCGATGGACCGGATCTTCATCCTCCACGCCGACCACGAGCAGAATGCCTCGACCAGCACGGTGCGCCTTGCCGGCTCGTCGGGCGCCAATCCCTTTGCCTGCATTGCGGCGGGAATTGCCTGCCTGTGGGGGCCGGCGCATGGCGGCGCGAATGAGGCGGCGCTCAACATGCTCAAGGAAATCGGCACGCCGGACAAGATTCCGCATTACATCGCGCGCGCCAAGGACAAGAACGATCCGTTCCGCCTGATGGGCTTCGGCCACCGCGTTTACAAGAACTACGACCCGCGCGCGACGGTGATGCAGTCCACAGTGCGCGAAGTGTTCGACGCGCTCAAGGTCAACGATCCGCTGTTCGAAACCGCGCTGGAACTTGAGCACATCGCGCTCAACGATCCCTACTTCATCGACAAGAAGCTTTTCCCCAACGTCGACTTCTATTCGGGGATCATCCTCTCTGCGATCGGTTTCCCGACGACGATGTTCACCGTGCTGTTCGCCCTTGCCCGCACCGTCGGCTGGGTGGCGCAGTGGAACGAGATGATTTCCGATCCCAACCAGAAGATCGGTCGTCCGCGCCAGCTCTACACCGGGTCGACCGAACGCGACTACGTTCCGCTCGACAAGCGCTGAACGCCGCCGCATGATCCTTCCGAAGGCTCCGCAACGAACGGGGCCTTTGGGGGAGATCGTGCAATGGCAATCCTGAGACCCATACTGCTTGTGATCGGCACGCTTGCCGTGCTGAACGGATTGCTGTGGACCGGTCAGGGCCTCGGCCTGATCATGTGGCCGAAGTCCAGCTTCATGCTTGGTGAACGGCAGTGGGCAATCTACGGTTCAATCACCGCTCTCGCCGGTTTTCTGCTCGTCTGGCTCGGTTCCCGTAACCGGGGCGGCGGCGAGTAGATCGGCCGGCACATCGAGGGTGAAACGCGCGCCCTGCCCTGGTGCGCTTTCTACGGTCAGTTCGCCCCCCATCGCTCGCGCGAGACGGCGCGATATGTAGAGGCCAAGCCCTGACCCGCTCTCGTCGCTGCGACCAAGACGCTCAAACTTCTCGAATACACGCGCCTGCTGATCTTCGCTTAACCCTGGGCCCTGATCGGCCACGATCACTCTCGCCCGCGAACCCGCTGGTTCGAGCCGTATCCACACCTGCGACTTGTCCGGCGCATAGCGTATCGCGTTGCCGACAAGATTAAGCAGTATCTGTAGCACGCGGCGGAACTCGGCGATTGCCGGAAGATGCTCACCCAGGCGCGGCGCATCAATCGATATGCCGCGCTCCTGAGCGCGAACGGCGAGGATTCCCGCAGCCCGTCGGCCTACGTCCGCAAGGTCAATCCGATCGGGAGCTGTGTTGAAGTCTTCCGCCTCGACCACTTCGAGATCGGCAAGATCCTCGACCAACGAAAGAAGATGCTGGCCTGCCGCGGCAATGTCGGCCGCATACTGGCTGTATTCCTCCGCGAGCGGCCCGGCCATGCGGGTGCGAATGGTTTCCGCGTTGGCGATGATCCGGGCGATCGGCTGACGCAGCACCGGCGCGATGTCACGCCCGACAAGGCCCGGCCCGTTCTGAGGCAGCACGGGCGGACCTGCGCCGCGGATCGGTTCGGGCGGCGGCAGGGGAGCATCGGCGGTGAAGCACAGTTCAAATCCCGCAGGCTCTCTTCCCGGTACTTCCTGGGGCAACAGGGCTGCGCGCCATATCCGCTCCGACCCTTCGACCCGCACGGTAGCTCCATCGAGCAGCCGCCAGTGCAAAGGCTGACGATGACTGTTGCCTTCGAGCACGACAAAATCGGTCCACGGCCTGCCGACGCCCGCCCGCATCACCGCCGCGAGGCTGGAAAGGTCGCTCGCGCCAGTCTCCACCGTAAGGACATTTTGCTGAGCATCGAGCAGTGCCGTAAGCTCTGCAAGATCGCGCTCTATGGCCGAGCGGTGCGCCGTTACTTGAGCCGGATCCTCAGGCAGCAGCGGGACCGCCTGCCATGACCGGACGGTCAACGAAGTGCCGCCTTCATGGGGCTCGACCTCGATCCACGCCGAGATCGCATCGCGCCCGTCGTTGGCGCGGATGGTCCGGCCCAACTTGAGGCCATAGGCCCGCGCCTTGCGAACCAGTTCAAGCAACGAAGGGACGGCGATGGTGCCGGGAATCTCCCCGCCGCACCGCATCTGCAATCCGGCCAGCGGTTCATCGGCCGCGACCAGCCTGTCATCGGCGTCGCTTTGCGCCTGGGCAAGGGAAGTCGCGGTCGAGAGCACCGTTAGGCGCCCGGCAGGATGGTCGACCGGGCCAGAAGCGCCGCGGCGCGATCGGCGCCGAGTTGATCGAAGTCACCGGGCATGGCGACGTCAGGATGAAGCGAAACGAACTGCTCCTCCACTGCGGACGGCTTGAGCCCCGCCGCCCGCAATGACAGGGCAAGCCGCGCAAGCTGCCCATCGGTGGTGGCGAGAATCGCAAGGTCGCGGTCCTGCCCCGAAACGAGCGCCAGCGCGCTTGTGAAGATGGCAACGCCGGCATGTGTCACCGACAGCGCTGCGGTTGCGCCGCCGCCCATGGCCGTGACGAGCCGGGCGATTATCCCGATCCGGCTGCGGCCTTCATCGTAGCGCGCGCGGATCGCTGCTTCGGCTTCACGTGATTTCGCCTCGGTGTCGGCATCGCCTGCGGCATGGGCGCGCAGTGCGACCAGCATGACGTGGAGCAAATCGCCCGGCAACTCGACCAACGGCAATTTCATCCTGCGCTGCGCCTGAATGAAACGCGCTTGCGATGCGAGAAGCGCCATGCTTGCCGTCGCGGTCGCATTGTCGGGCGATGCGATGAGCGCCTGGAGCAATGGCGACAGCACCGGATCAAGCGCGAGGCGGGCGTGAACCCGTTCGGTCAATTGCCATTCGAGCGCCAGCGCGTGACAGTGCGTCAACAGCGCCGGATGCACGACGAACGAAGCAATCAATGCTTCCACTTCATCGCGATCATGCTCGCGCACATCGGCATTCCCGGCCGCCGTGGAAAGTTCATCAAGCAACTGGCGGGCAAGATCGGAGGTCATGCCGCGAACGCGGGCGATAATCTCATCGCTGAACACCGATTGCTCGTCGCTCGCCAGCAGGTGACGCAAAATCGGGCCGTAGGAAACAAGCGCCGAATCGCCGCTGGCCAATTCATCGCGCAGGACGTCCTCGACGTTCACGCCGGTCGCGATCGGGGCAAGTGTTTCGATCATGCCCTTGCCATAGCCGATTTTGGTTAAGCTCGCGTTAGCCGCTTTGACAGGCCCGGAAGCGCGATTCCGGCCAAGGCCGCCAAAATTGCGACGCCGTGAATTACCTCACTCCCCTTGCCGCTGGCAACCGCCAACGCCATGCCCAGCGCCAGAAGCGCCCGGTCATCCAGCCACGCGGCCCACCGCCCGCGCAGAATGCGTGCCAACATCCGCAACAGAACGACCAGCATGAACGGCGGAAAGAAGCGATCCGGCATCGGTTGCCACGGCGCGGCACTGACCGCCCACCCGGCCAACCCTATGATCACCGCGTCAAGAAACAGCCCATAGGCATAGGTCTGAGCCAGCATGCGCGACAACGGTTGCGACGGATCGCCATCGATTCGCCCCAGCAGTTCCGATGCCTCGCGAAGAATCCAGCCGAAAGCGCACAGGATCAGCCCGGTCCCAATCATTTTCAGCCAGCCTGCGCCAAGCGCCATTACGCCCAGAACACCGGCCGCAATTGCCAGATGCGTCGCCCCGCTCCCGGCATGCAGCAGCGAGGGGCCGAAGCGTCGCACCGCGAACAAGGCGATGGCCCGCGACGGACCAAGCGGCGCATCGTCGCGCGTGCG
>JAGWUU010000226.1 GCA_028868335.1 Sphingomonadales bacterium
GACCTATCAGCCGATGAACGTCAACTTCGGCCTGTTCCCTCCGGTCGATGCGGACGTGAAGAAGAAGGTCCGCAAGGAGGCCTACACCGCCCGGGCCAAGGCCGACCTCGGCGCCTGGCTACCATCAACGCCGGGCGTTTGATCCGGGCTTGGCGGTCCGTAACGCCAAGGTGACAGATCGGATAAATGTGTCCGGGCAATTCTCAATGCCATTCAATACATTAGCCGCAACAAGGTTACAATTCACCGGTTTCAGAGCGTAAATTCAGGCGGTCGGCCGTTCGAGCAGGCGGCGGGCAGCATGCCAGCAGGATGCCATGTAGGAAACCGCTCTCCCCGTGGACGCAACCTAGCATGTGCACTTTGGATGTTTGGAAGCCTTTGGCTTGGTCGTCGCGAATTCGGCGCGGGTCAGTTGCCCGTCGCCATTGGCGTCGGCCTTCTTGAACTTGTTCGACGTTGCGACGGACCACTCCTCGAAACTCAGCAGGTTGTTGTGATCGGTATCGAGTTTGCGGAACGCTGCCACGCGCGGAGCAAGTGCCTCGTTCCGGCTGATCAGGTTGTCGCGGTTGCGATCAAGGCGGTTGAAGCGCTTTTCCTCGCGCGTCGCATCGCTGACGCGGGGCAGGTTGGCGCCCTGCAATCCATCGCCGTCCTCGGTCGGGATTTCGTCCGCTGCCCCGGCCGCCCCGCTGGTTTCTACCGGAGCGGGAGGGGGCGGCGCGGCCGCTTCCGTCGCAGCCCTGCCCTGCCACCAGAATAACCCCGAGGCGACAAGCAGCAGTGCCGAAACGGCACCCAACACAATCCGATTCACGCGAGCGCCCCCCTTTTTTCAGACGGCGACGTTCATAGCCTAGATGCCGAACAATCCAACCCTCATCGCGGCAAAAAATGCCCCTATTCCAGAGAGAAGCGGGCGTCCGTCATGCCTGCGCCGAGCCAGCGCGAACAGTACCGCGAGCGGGCGAAGCGAGCGCGGCAGAGCCGGTCGCCGCCAGTCTTGCCGGGCCGCACATTCGATCGCGGTGGATCGCTCCACCGAATCAGGAAGCCGCGTGGCGAGATCGGCCAGAGCCCAACCATGCGCCGCGCGGGCAGCCTCGTCGCGAAATCCCGGCGGGGTCAACGCCGCAAAGGCACAGGCGCGACCCTGGGAGATTGCATTCGCCGCCTCGGCCGTATCCTCGCCCGCCAAGGCTTCCCATCCATCGACCAGGGGAATCAATGCCCTTGGGTCCGCCCAGGACGCGGCCGCCAGTTGCAACAGCGGCTCGGCCGGAGTGGTTGCCGTTGCCAGCCCCGCCAGCCGTTCACGCCACCACGCCAGCCGCATCTGGATGAGGATCGGCTCGTGCCCCGTTCGCACGACCGAGGCCAGCCGCGCATCGAGCGCCAGCAATGCCAACAAGGCATCGCGCGATGCGACGGGGGCATAGGCCAGGGCCAGGCGCTGTTCGGTCGGCAGGGTTTGCAGCAGCGATTCGACGCTCATCGCCGCGCCTTAGCCCACTCTTGAGCAAGGGCAAATTTCGTCGCGCTAAGTGGCTGTTAACCCTGATCCTTCAAAGAGCGAAAACGATGAGGCGTTAATCGCGTCATGTTTGATGGCCATATTTCCCGTAGGGGGCACGATGCTGAGCAAGTTCTACCGGACCATGAGCCGACTTGCACGACAGAAGAGCGGCAATGCGACTCTGCTGGTCGCCGCAGGCATGCCTGCACTGATCGGCGCTGCCGGTCTCGGCGTCGATACCGCGCAGTGGTACATGTGGAAGCGCGAGATGCAGTATGCCGCCGACCAGGCGGCGCTGGCCGGTGCATGGGCGCTTGTCGGCGGGGCATCGGGCGATGGATACGTCACCCGTGCCACCCAGGAACTGAATTCCAATCTTTCGCAGGTGACGTTTGCGGGAACGCCCTCGATCGCCAAGGTCGACTGGAACGGCGGAACCGGCAACAGCGTGGTCGTCAGCTTCGCCGCTACCAAGAGCCTGCCGTTCAGTTCGTTCCTGACCAGCAAGCCTGTGACTGTCAGCGCGCGCGCGCAGGCGGTCTATCAACAGGGCCGCGCGTTCACGAGCTGCCTGATCGCCGTCGATCCCACCACGCGAGGCGCCATCACGATTGGCGGCAATGCCTACGTCGTCGCGGGTTGCGGCGCCGCGGCGCTTTCGGACAACGCCCAGTCGGTCGTCAAGAACGGCAATGCCGTCTTCGATGTGGGCTGGATCGTTTCGGAAGGCGGGATCGACAGCGCATTCAATGACGGCAAGACCCAGATCTATGCCAACCAGGCAAACCTGAGCGATCCGTTCGCCGGCCTTACGCCACCGACCAACCCGACACCGCAGTCGCTCACCTGCGTGACACCGTCGACGACCTACACCGCGACAGTGTCGACCGTGACCACGACCAGTTCGCAGTTGATGACCAGCAGCAACGGTAACAAGTGGACCGCGAGTGGTAGTCCGAAGCCTTTGACCAGCGCAACGCAGCCATCCAATATCAGCGTGACGAAAACGGCCAACGTCGGCGATGTCATCACCAATTCATCAACGTCTGCGACGGGCACCGTAACAACGACCGGATCCGGCAAGAGCCTGACCTATAGCCGGACTGACATAGTCACGGCAGTTGTCGCCACCATTCAGTCGATTGCCGTAACTTCTACGCCGGGCGGCGCCTATCCGCAACCAGGCACCTATACGGACTTCACCATCAAGTGCGATACGACGATGGCCAAGGGGGTCTATGTCATCAATGGCGGGTCCGTCTCGATCAACGCCCAGAACAAGCTTGTTGGCGATGGCGTGATGTTCGTGCTGACGAACGGCGCCGGCATCACGATCAATGGCGGCTCGAACGTCATGCTGCGTGCCATGAACTATGATGAAATGGTCGATCCCAAGGCAGGCGCGATGACGCCGACCCAGGCCACGCAGCTGAAGGACATGCTCGTTTTCGAGGATCGCAATTCCTCGGGCAGCACCGGCGACAAGATCAACGGCACGTCCGGCATGGTGATCGACGGCACTGTCTATCTCCCGAAAAGCACGCTGACCTTTGATGGCACGACAAATGTTGTCACCCGGTGCTTCGTGATCGCGGCTGCGCAAATCATCATCCAGGGCACGGCGAACATGACCCGCTTCTGCCCCGGTGACGGGACGACCACGATTTCCGTGGGTGGAACCGGCAATTCCGTGAAGCTGGTCGCCTGATGCGGCGGCTCGCCCACATCCTTCGCGACATCAGCGGAGCGGTCGTCATCGAGACGGCGCTGGTGACGCCCGCACTGGTGTTGGCGAGCCTCGGCACGTTCCAGGTAGGCCAGGTCGTAGCGCGCCAGCACGAATTGCAGGCGGGCGCGGACGAAGCGATGTCGATCGCGATCGGCGGCTGGTCGAACAACACCCAACAGGTCGACGCGATGAAGAGCGTCATCCAGCGGACAACCGGCGTGACCGCCAGCAACATCACCATCACCCAGATGTACCGCTGCGGGGCCGACACAACCTACGTCACCGACAAGACAACCTGCGGGACCGGCAAGATCATTTCCAGCTATCTCAAGCTGAAATTGAAAGACACCTACACCCCGATCTGGACCAATTTCGGCGTTGGCGCCCCGATCAACCTCGCCGTATCGCGCATGGTGCAACTATCATGACGACCACTGCACTCGCTCGCCTGCGCAAGGCCACCGATGGCGCTGCCGCCATGGAGTTCGCCCTGGTGGCGCCGTTGCTGATCACCATGATGCTCGGCGTCGTGCAGGCCGGCATGTGGATGGGCGCGTACAACTCGCTGCGTTCTTCAGCGAGCGATACCGGGCGCTACGTCACGGTCCAATACCAGAATACCAATCGCATCAGTAACAGCGACATAGCGATCTGGGCGCGCAATCACGCCATAACGGCGCCCTATTCGCTCGATAGCTCGGGCGTCACTACCTATGTCTCGGACGCGGCTACCCAGTCGATAACAAACGTCACCGAGAAGCAGCTCAAGATCGTGTACCAGATGCCAACGATCATGCAGTTCGCCGGGGTCAACACCTTCCAGATTTCCTATACCCGATCGCTGTTCGTCAAGAGCGGCGTTTAGGTCTGAACCTTCGGTATTTCCTTGGTTTTCTGGATATTTTAGCGCTCCATTAACCCTGTTGGTTTATGACGACGTTACCCGCGCCGGGCTACGGCACGCGGGTAAAACTTGCTTGGGGCGCAGACCGGCATGTCCAGGGTCGTCAAATTCACCAGGATGGGAGATTCCGCCAGCGGGCTATTGATGCGCCTGGCGCGGGACCGTACGGGCAACACCCTCGCCCTGATCGCAGCGTCGATCTTCCCGCTGCTCGCCATGATCGGCGGCGGCGTCGACATGGGGCGGACCTACCTCACCCACACCCGGTTGCAGCAGGCATGTGACGCAGGCGTCCTGGCTGCCCGCAAGAAGCTGGGCAACTCGTCGGCAACCTCGCTTCCCGCGGATGTTCAGTCAGTTGGCGACCGCTTCTTCGGGCTGAACTTTGGCGCCGGTGCCTTCGGCACGAGCAATCGCAGCTTCACGATGACGCTCAACACCGACCAATCGGTAGCCGGGGCTGCCAGTGTCGACGTGCCGACCACCATCATGCAATTGTTCGGCTACAAATCCGTATCGGTACGGACGAGCTGCTCGGCCCGGCTGAACTTTTCCAATACCGACGTGATGTTCGTGCTCGATACCACCGGATCGATGGCGGACACCAATCCGGGCGACAGCGCGCCGAAGATCATGATCCTGAAATCGGTGGTTCACGACTTCGTCAAGCAACTGAACGATACCAAGTCGGCCGGCACGCGCGTTCGCTATGGCTTCGTGCCCTATTCCACCAACGTCAATGTCGGAACGCTTCTGAAGTCCGACTGGATGGTCAACCAGTGGACCTATCAATCCCGGGCCCCCAAGCTCACCGGTTCCGGCATGGCTTCCTACTATTGGGTTGAGTACATCAATCTTGGCGGCACGCACACGACCGGGAGCTACA
>JAGWUU010000227.1 GCA_028868335.1 Sphingomonadales bacterium
TCATCGTCGGCCTGTCAGCCACACTGGGCATGGGCTTCTATCTCTATTTCGGCCACTTGTCGGATCGAGTAGGGCGCAAGAAGCCGATCGTCTGGGGCTATGTACTGACACTTGCGGCCATGTTCCCTGTCTTCTGGCTAATGGGCGCCCACGCCAATCCGGGATTGACCACTGCGTCGGAACGCGCGCCTGTGGTGATTTCGGGAACGAACTGCATTTACAGCCCGTTCGCATCGGAACAGTCGACCAATTGCGGCAAGCTGCTGGGTGATCTGACCGCGCTCGGCGTACCCTACAAGGTGTCAGAAGATACACGGAAGGACGCGCGCATCACTGTGGCCGGCACCGAATTGCCGATGACTGCCTTCGCCTGGTCTGACAAGGCCCTGCGCAGCAAGCAATTACAGGCGCTGATGGGCAAGGCGGGCTATGATCTTGCCAAGGTCAAGCCAACGCTGACGGACAGCCTGATCATCGGCTTTGCGCTGCTGGTGATGATGGCGCTATCGGGAGCGACCTATGGCCCCGTCGCCGCCCTGCTGTCGGAAATGTTCCCGCCCCGGATCCGTTATTCCTCAATGTCGATTCCATACCACATTGGCACCGGGTATTTTGGCGGGTTTCTGCCGTTCATCTCTGGCTACATCGTCGCCAAGACCGGCAACCCTTATAACGGGCTATGGTACACTTGGGGCGTCGTGCTGATGGCGCTGCTGGTTTCGGTGTGGGGTCTCAAGAGCGGGCTGCCGCGCGATTATGGTGACGATGCCACCTGAACCACCCCCCGCCGCGTTGCGGCTAGCGATCGACGAAGCGGCGCTGCAGGACAACTGGCGCGCGCTGGACGCGCTCTCCGGCAAGGCAGCCGCCGGGGCTGCGGTCAAGGCGGATGCTTATGGGCTGGGCGTTGACGTCGCGGTGCCAGCGTTGCGCGATGCTGGATGCCGCGACTTCTACGTTGCGCATTGGGTTGAGGCTATCCCCGCGCTCGGCCACGTGTCGGCAGGGTCCATTGGTGTGCTTCACGGTCTGCTGAACGCGCAGGAAGCGTCGTTCGCGAAGGCGATCGGAGTGCGGCCGGTGATCAACTCGCTTCGTCAGGCGCGGTTGTGGCTGGATGCGGGAGGCGGCCCTTGCGATCTGATGGTCGATACCGGGATCAATCGGTTGGGCTTGCCCTTGACCGATCTTGGCAATCCACTGATTGCCGAACTCGCCGTCGACGTCTTGCTTTCGCACCTTGCCTCCGCCGATGAGGATTCGCCGCTCAATGCCGTTCAACTTGCGCGGTGGAACGATGCCCGACAAGCAGTGGCACACCAACGCGCCAGTCTAGCTAACAGCGCCGGAATCACCCTGGGCGCAGCATTCCATGGCGATCTTACTCGGCCAGGCATCGCTTTGTATGGCGGAATTCCTTGTCCGGCCCTGCAGGGACGAATCCGGCAGGTTGTACGCCCGGAAGCGGCGCTGATTCAGGTACGCCAGCTCGTGGCCGGTGACAGCGTGGGTTACAATGCCACCTTTACCGCGCCTGCGCCAATGCGCGTCGGCGTGATCAGCCTGGGCTATGCCGATGGCTATCTGCGCGCATGGTCGGGCAAGGGCAGTATGCTTTCGGGCGATCGACAGCTGCCCGTGTTGGGCCGGGTGTCCATGGACATGACAGTGATCGACCTTTCCTCCGCTCCTGACCTTGCAGAGGGAGATTGGGTGGCGGTCGACTACGATCTGCCCCGCGCCGCTGCCTCAACTGGCCTGTCCCAATACGAACTGCTCACCACCTTGGGGCGTCGCTTTCCGCGTTGATGCTGCGCAGCATCGATTTGTTGCATTGCCGTTGCTGCAAGTGCTAACGTGCGACGAAAGCGGAATTGATCTCCGCAGGGGACAGGGCATGAGCGACGCAAGCGGCGAAACCGTCATTATCAAGAAATACGCCAACCGGCGTCTCTACAATACGAAGTCTTCAAGCTACATCACGCTGGATCACCTGGCGAAGATGACCCGCGACGGCGTGGACTTCAAGGTGCTCGACGCCAAGAGCGGGGCGGACATCACCCATTCGATCCTGACCCAGATCATCATGGAAGAAGAGAGCGGTGGGGGGGAGCAGATGTTGCCCGTCAACTTCCTGCGTCAACTGATCGCGATGTACGGCAATTCGATGCAAGGGTTGGTGCCGCACTATCTGGAAGCCTCGATGGACAATTTCCGTTCGAACCAGGCCAAGCTGCGCGAAGCCTTCGAGGCTAGCCTCGGCGCCAATCCCCTTGCCAAGCTGGCTCAACAGAATTTCGCCATGTTCAAGGCCGCCGCCTCAGCCTTCGTTCCCGGTCTTGCGGACGAAAAGGATCAATCCAAGGACGGGGATCGCGAAGACGAAATCGCTGCGCTCCGTGCACAGATGGCGGCGATGCAGGAAAAGCTCGACAAGCTGGGAAAATAATCGGCCGCCTGGCTGCTTCGGATCGACGTTGCAGCTCCCAACCGTCGGTTCGCCGTCCATAGTGTTTGAACCGCACTTCATGTGCCGCTAACAGCGCGGCATGAGTCAGACTTCGAACATCCGTCACGCCCTGTCCGTCACCCGCGAAGCCGATTTCGCCGCCTGGTACCAGGAAGTCATTGCCGAGGCCGAAATGGCCGAGGAAAGCGGCGTGCGCGGCTGCATGGTGATCAAGCCGTGGGGCTATGGCATCTGGGAACGCATCCAGAAGCTGATGGACGAACGCATCAAGGAAGCGGGCGTCGAGAACTGCTACTTCCCGCTGTTCATCCCGCTGTCCTACTTCGCCAAGGAAGCCGAGCACGTCGATGGCTTCGCCAAGGAAATGGCGGTTGTTACCCATCACCGCCTTATCGGCGACGGCAAGGGCGGGCTGGTCCCCGATCCCGATGCGAAGCTCGAAGAGCCGCTGATCGTCCGCCCGACTTCCGAAACCGTGATCGGCGCGGCGATGAGCCGCTGGGTGCAATCGTGGCGCGATCTGCCGCTGCTGACAAACCAGTGGGCGAACGTGGTACGCTGGGAAATGCGCACGCGCATGTTCCTGCGCACCAGCGAATTCCTCTGGCAGGAAGGCCACACCGCCCACACCGACCGCGCCGACGCCATGGCCGAAACCCTGCGCGCGCTGGAAATGTACCGCTCGTTTGCCGAGGACGACCTGTCCATGCCGGTGATCGCGGGCGAGAAGCCTGAGAACGAGCGCTTTCCCGGTGCGGTGGCAACCTATTCGATCGAAGCCATGATGCAGGATGGCAAGGCGCTGCAGGCGGGCACCTCGCACTACCTGGGTACCGGCTTCGCCGAAGCGGCGGGCATTCGCTATCAGGATCGCGAGGGCGGCCAGCAGTTTTGCCACACTACCAGCTGGGGCGTCTCCACCCGTCTGATCGGCGGCGTGATCATGACCCATGGCGACGATAACGGCCTGCGCGTGCCGCCCGCCATCGCCCCGCACCAGATCGTCATCGTCCCGATGCTGCGCGATGTGCCCGAGGACGGCGAGATCATCGATTACTGCAAGGCGTTGCAGCGCGAGCTTGCCGCGCAGCGCGCGCTGGGCGAGCCGGTGCGCGTCCACCTGGACCTGCGCGCGGGCAAGGCGGCGAACAAGCGCTGGGGCTGGGTGAAGAAGGGCGCGCCGGTGATCGTCGAGGTCGGCGGGCGCGATGTGGCAGGCGGCAATGTCAGCTGGTTCCGCCGCGACGTGATGTACAACGATGCGGGCAAGATCGCGAGTTCGATCGATCCGCGCGACAAATTCGTCGCCATGGCCGCCGCAGTGCTCGAGGATATTCAGGGCGACCTCCACGGCGAGGCGGAGAAGCGCCGCGATGCGAACATCGTGCGGGGCGTCGATACGCTGGGCGCGCTGGGCGAATGCTTCGCCGAAAGCCAGCGCTATCCGGGCTGGGCGGAAATGGCCTGGGCGCGCCCGACCGGTGCGGCGCTGGAAGCAGTTGTGCAACAACTCAAGACGCTTAAGCTGACCATCCGCAATACGCCGAGGCAGGCGGAGCCGGTTTCCGGCACTTGCCCGTTCACCGGCCAGCCCGCGGTGGAAAGGATCTACGTCGCGCGATCGTACTGATCGCCAGCCAGTGGGAGTGGGATCATGTTGGGTGCGATCAAGTACGGCCTGAGCAAGCTGCTCGACCCGAGCGGACGCGATGGGCGGCAGACGTTCTGGTACTTCGTCCTGTTCGTCGTGGTCCTGCGCTTCGTCGCGGGCATGGTGATTTCGATCCCGCTGACCACGCGAACCATCACCAGCGCGGTCGAGGCCGCCAAGGCCGGTGCCGATCCCGCTGCCGCGCAGGCGCAGACCATGGCTGCAGTTACCGCGATGATGCCGCAGCTTGCTTATTATGGCATGGCAGTGGGCGCGGTCTCGATGCTGTTGCTCGCCGCGGCGTTGGTTCGCCGCCTGCATGACAGCGACATGAGCGGGTGGTGGGTGCTGTTGCCGGGTGCGATCTATGCCTATGCGCTGGCGCGCACGCCCGAACAGGTGGCCAAGGCCATGGAGATCATGCAGCATATGGACGGGAAGACGCCGCCCAATCCCATGACCATGATGCAGGGGCAGGGCGCAATGATGATCTTGCCATGGATTCCGGTGCTGATCGCCATCTGGTTCGGCGTACGCGCCTCCACCCCTGGCCCCAATCGTTTCGGCGATGCACCGGTGAACTTCTGACCCGGTTGTAACGCGCCGCGAAAGCGGCCAAGGCTGCGGCATGGCCCGTCCTCCCAAGCCGCAGCCCGGCATGCCCACCCGCAAGCAGGTGCTCGATTTCATCGCGCAGTCACCCGAACCCGCCGGCAAGCGGGAGATTGCCCGCGCCTTCGGCCTCAAGGGGCAGGAAAAGATCGCGCTCAAGGCGCTGCTGCGCGACATGGCGGACGAAGGACTGATCGACGGCAAGCGCACCGCTTTTCACCGCATGGGCGGCGTCCCGCGTGTCACCGTGCTGCGCGTGGTGGACATCGACGATGGCGAGGCGATAGCCATTCCCGATGC
>JAGWUU010000009.1 GCA_028868335.1 Sphingomonadales bacterium
GTTGGCGGCGGCGACCTTGCGTGAATTGGGGTTTCAACGCGCCACCGCGCTAGACGGCGGCATGGCTGCGTGGCGCGAGAGTGGTAGCGCCGTCGAAGTTGTCAACTGACCGACTACCCGCAGGACAGTTCGTTGAGATTGCAGGCCCCCTCCAACCTCAGTGACGAAATTCCAAAGACGGAGCCAATCATGAGTTCACATTTGGATCGACTGAACGGCTGCTCTCGATCCACCACGTAACCAGCCTGAATGGCCGCATTTTCGGCACCACGGCAGAGCCCAAGGCATCCAGGGGTCGTCGATGTTCCGCTACAGCGAGACTGGCGCCGATCAGTCTCGCTTCGCCCCCCGATCACCGGTTGCATGGCCTTCAAAATCTCCCGCGATCCAACGATCGCGCAGCACGAATTTCTGAATCTTGCCCGATCCTGTCAGCGGCCATTCGCGGACTTCATGCCAGTGCGTCGGGGTCTTCTGGGCGGCGATGGACGCGCGACAGTGCGCGACCAGGCGCCCCGGCTCGAAGGTTCGCCCGGCCGCCATCCGCACGAACGCGGCTGCGGCTTCGCCCATGCGCGCGTCGGGAACCCCAACGACCGCGACCTCTGCAACGTCGGGATGCTCGAGCAGGACGTTTTCGATCTCCGCAGGAAACAGGTTCTCGCCGCCGCGGATGATAATGTCCTTGATCCGGCCGGTGATCCGCACGAAGCCGCGCGCGTCCATCGTGCCGAGATCGCCGGTATGTAGCCAGCCGTCGCCACCGACCGTCACGGCCGTCGCCGCGGGATCATCGTTGTAGTCGAGCATCACCGCGTAGCTGTGCGCGGTGATCTCCCCGACTGCGCCGAGCGGCAGGACTTCGCCGGTCCGGGGATCGCGGATCGCAACGGCGGTCTGTGGCACCGGCTGGCCGATGGTTTCGCACAGATCCTCGAACGGGTCGTCGGGTCGCGTCACCGTGATCAGCGGGCAGCACTCGGTCTGGCCGTACACGGTCGAGAACCGACAGCCGAAGCGTCCGACGATGCGCCGGATCAGCTCGGGCGGAACCATCGATCCGCCAGAGGCCGCGATCCGCACCGTGGTCAGATCGCGCGGCCGGGCGGCATCCTCCTCAAGCATCATGATGAACATGGTGGGAACGCCCAACACCCCGGCTACTCCGGTCGTCTCGATCAGCCGGATCGCGACCGCTGGATCGAACTGGCGCGGAAGCACCAGGCGACAACCATGCTGCACCGCGCCGAGTACCGACATGCTGCATCCCGCGGTGTGGAACAGCGGCATGATCTCCAGGAAAGTATCTCCCGGCTCGAACGCCAACATCGCGAAGAAGTGGCGTGCATTATTGGTCAGACCGCGATGATGCAGGCGCACGCCCTTGGGAAAACCGGTGGTGCCCGAGGTGTACTGGATTTGCGCTTCGTCGCCGGGTGCGACGGGCGGGAGCGGCTGACGCAGTCCGGCCTCGCGAAACAGCGCAGCGTGGTCCTCCATGTCGACCGTCTCGCGGATTGTGGAAATGTCGGCGACAACCTCGGCGGCGATCCGGCCCATCGGGTTGCCCCGATGCTCGCCAACAAGAAAGAGGCCCGCCGCGCCCGATTGCTCGAGCACGTACTTGAGCTCGCGCGGCTGATAGCCCGGATTTACGGTAACGAGCGTCAACCCAGCCAGCGCCAGCGCAAATTCGGTGATGACCCATTCGGGCACGTTGGGCGCCCACACCGCAATCCGTTCGCCCGGCCGGTAGCGGGTGAGCAGCGCGTGCGCGAGGCGCTCGCTGTCACCAAGCAGCTCAGCATAGCTCCAGCACCGGCGAAGATCGCCGTCGCTATCCGCCTCCTGCAGCGCAGGCGCATCGGGGCATCGTGCGACCGCTGCGCGAAGAACGCTGCCGACGGTCGTGTCCCAGACCGCCTCGTCGGTCTGGGCCTCACACAGGGATCGGGACAGTTGCAAGGTGTACACCGGTAAACCTCCGAACTTGCGACCTCGACCACACAGGCACGCTGCGCCCTTTTTCCCAACCTACGGCGATCGGCGCGGATGGCCAATGGTCGAAAACGTGCCGGATCGTTTCGAATATTCGTCTATCGATCAGCGCTGCGTTTTGATCATGCGGAACGTGGACCCCGATGCAATTCCTGCGAGCCCCTGGAGCGTGTCGATAGGACCCGCCTCCCTATCGATCGCGGGATTGCTATCGTGACAAAGATCGAGTGCGATCTGCCGCTGCGTAGCTTCTTGGCCCCGGCACCGAGGCTGCTTGCTCGCCCAACTGCTCCTGGACCCAAGGCTGCACCGCGCGGGCCACTTGAGATCGAGCCCAACGAATGCGTTGAGTCGAACACCCTTCAAGTGTCGATCAAATGCTCGATGGCGGCAAGAAGAGCGTCGTGCGCGCCGGATCCGGCGAGTACCGTCCACTGCGGGCGCGAGCGGCCGATGGTGATCCAGGCACCAATGCTCATTGTAAGGATCGCCAGCGAGCGGCCCTGCCGCGTCGCTTCATCCATGTCGGGCCGGATCACGCCCAGCAGTGCAGTATAATGGCCCACGATCCATTGATACCACGAGCTTTGCCTCGCGAGCAGATCAGGGTTGTAGAGGTAGTGCGCGAACGATCCGAGGGCGACACGATCGCTCTCGCGCACGACGTAACCCAGATGCAGGGCGCACAGCTTCAACAGGCGGTGACGCGGTTCGAGATCGGGCTCAAGCAGGATCTGTTCCGCTGACCTATAGAAGCCGCTGAAAACACGATCGAAAATCGCGTCGAACATTCCCTCGCGAGTCGGGAAATGGTGCCGCAGCGCACTCTGGGTAATTCCGACCCGGCGCGCGACGGCTTCCTGGGAGATCGCCTCGATCCCCACCTCGTCGATCATGGCGCGCGCTTCGGCCATGATTCGCTTGCGGGTTCGCTCCCCCTTGGTTTCGCGTTCCGATCCCAGTGCTTGCGGACGCGCCATCCAAACATCCCTTACCTGTGCAACGCCCCGATGGCCGCAGCTTTCCTAGCAATTCGCACCCCTGCCTGTCACTCTGAATAAAACAACTTGTTAAGTTGTAAATTGCGTGTACGTTAGCGGTAATGAACAAATGGAGAGTGCCATGCCGTTGACGATCGAGAACCTCACCCCGGTTATCGGTGCCGAAGTTTCGGGCATCGACCTGAACACCATCAGTGCTGACCAGGCCGCGATCCTGCGCGAACTGCTCGCCGAACGCGGCGTGCTGGTGATCCGCGACCAGAACCTCGATCACGAAGCACACAAGCGCGTTGGCTCGCTGTTTGGTACGGGCACGTTGCACCGCCACCCGCTTGCCACGGCATCGGGGAGCGCCGACCCGGAGGTGCTGACCGTCAAGGCTACCGCGAAGTCTGCCCACGCCGCCGGTGAAGGCTGGCACACCGATGTATCGTGCGATCCGGCCCCGATCTCGACTTCGCTACTTTATATGCACCAGATGCCTGAGAGCGGCGGCGGTGACACCGTGTTCGCCAGCATGACCGAGGCCTTTGCCCTGCTGTCGGAACCCGTAAGAGCATTGATCGCACAGCTCAGTGCAGTTCACGACGGTTCGCTGCCCTGGCGTGAAGCCTATGGTCGACACCCGGAAGCAGGTGCGGAGTTCAACCGCTCGGTCCACCCGATGGTCATCGCTCATCCGGATACGGGCAAGCCGTTGCTGTGGGTCAATCGCGGCTTCACGACGCGGATCGCCGGGGTCAGCAAGCTTGAGAGCCGGGCACTGCTCGAAATGCTGTTCCAGCACATCGAATCGACTCCGCGCCTTCAGTGCCGGGTCCGCTGGGATGCCCGAACGCTGGTCATCTGGGACAACATAGCAACGCAGCACCACGCCGTTTGGGACTATTTCCCGTACACCCGCCATGCGGAACGCGTGTCAGCCGTCGGCGGCCTGCTCAAGGCGGCCTGATCGGGAGCGAACGAGCCTTGGGGCCGGTTGCTTCGCCGGGGCTGGCCCATGGCATTCTTCCTGGCCTTGCGCCTGGGTGCGTTCAGAACCGGCCGGGTTGCCAGCCGTGCCGCGATGATTTTCCGTTGGCCGCGGCCGCCTTCAACGCCGCGCGGCGCTGCCGCGGACTATTCCGCGGACCGGCACAAGCCATTCGTCATTCGCCTGCCCCGCCATCAGCGCCTTGAGTCGCTTGACCAGCAATTCCGCGGCCAGTGGCAGGTCCGGTTCGATCGTCGTCAGTGGCGGCACCACATGCTGGCCTGCGTTGATCCCGTCGAAACCGACGACGCCAACGTCCTCGGGAATGCGGTAACCGCGCGCCTGCAACTCCTGCATCGCGCCGATGGCGATCTGGTCGCAGGCGGCGAAGATGCCGTCGAATTTCATCCCCGTCTCGATCATGCCGCGCACCGCGCTGCGCCCCTGCTCAAGCCGCGACAGCGAAGGGTCGATCTGCACGATTACCGGGGTACGCCCCGCTTCGCGCATGGCGCGGGAGAAACCCTCGAACCGCTCGGTATATTGACGCTGGAGCGACGTGACCGAGCCGACATAGACGCTGTTCTGATAGCCGTTGGTGATGAGCATATGCGCCGCCATCTCCCCGCCACCGACGTTGTCTGAGCGAACCCAGTTCTGATCGGGATAGGGTGCGCCCCAACAAACCATGCTTGCGCCGCTTTCGCTGACTTCGCGAAAATGGGCCCAGGCTTCGACGTTCTCGGCGGTCCCCATCACGATCAAGCCATCTGCACGACGGTTGCTTTCGTAAAACCCGTTGAGATTCTCGGCGCGGTCCTGAAACGAAACCAGCGCGTCATAACCCGCAGCCGAAATCGCCGAGCAGATGTTGCCGAGCAGCGAATAGTAGAAGGGGTTCATGTCCTCCTTGAGTTCACCAGGACGGCAGATCACCACCACCGCGATCACGTCGGTCCGCCCGGTGCGCAGGCGCGTGGCGTTCTGGTCGATCGAGTAATTGAGTTCCTCGGCCGCGCGTTTCACCCGTTCGCGGGTGAGTTCACTGACCACCGGATCGCCGGCGAGCGCGCGCGAAACGGTCGACTGGCTGACCCCGGCCAGCTCGGCCACGTCAAACGAGGTCGGCCGTGTCCGCCGCGTTGCCCGCTTGCCCTGCCCGCCGTCGATCGCCATCAACCGTCCCTCTGCATCCCCGCCCCACACGCCGGGGCGGAGGATATTCAACCTCTATCCAATCGCGGGGGAGGATTTTCAAGGGTGTGATTTGCAATCGATGACTGGAACCGCCGTGGCAGGGCGGGTTCGCTTCGCTAAGCCACGGAAAAACCGCTACCTGTCCAGTCGCTTGACCAAGGCCGAACGCAGGCAACGGCATACCACCTCGCCGCGCTGGTTGATCAGTTCGTGCTGAAATGTGACGATCCCCGCATTGGGACGGCTTTTCGATTCCTTCAGTTCCACCACCTCGCTGGTCGCGCGCATGGTGTCGCCGATGAACACCGGCTTTGGCATCACCAGCTTGTCGTAACCCAGGTTGGCGACCAGCGTTCCAAGCGTAGTGTCCCCCACCGACAGGCCAACCATCAGCGCGAAGGTGAAGGTGCCGTTGACGAGGATCTGCCCGAACTCACTGGCCTTCGCCGCCTCAGCATCGAGGTGCAGCGGCTGCGGGTTGTGAGTCATCACGGTGAACAGCAGGTTGTCCGTCTCGGTGACGGTGCGGGTGATTTCGTGCGCGATCGTATCGCCCACCTGCCATTCGTCGAAATACTTGCCTGCCATGGTCATTTGCCTTCGGTTTCAAACACGTCATGCTGAACTTGTTTCAGCATCCATTTCGCCATCATCTCCACCGTTCGAAAGCGGGCGCAACGACAACGCCACGCCGCACTTGCGAGCGCTAATACCATGGGCGCGATGGACCCTGAAACAAGTTCAGGGTGACGGCCAATTTCGATTGCCGAAGCTACTCTCCCGCCTCGATCCGCGCCAGCAGCGCCTCGACCTGGACCTGTGCGCCGGGCGTGGCGTTGAGCTCGGCCACGGTGCCATCGAACGGCGCGGTCAAGGTGTGCTCCATCTTCATCGCCTCGAGCGTGAGGAGCTTCTGGCCCTTGGTGACGCTGTCCCCCGCCGCTACCTCGACCGCGATGATCTTGCCGGGCATGGGGGAGAGGATGTCGCCGTCGTGGGCGTGGTGGTGGGCGCCGCCGTCGGTGCGTGCAGCACACGCAAAATATGTCATGCCTCCTTCGGTCACGACGTATCCACCTTCGAATTGCTCGACCCACAACGAGGAATCCACGCTGATCTCCTCGAACCGCGTCTCAAACTGATCGCCATTGACTTCTAATCGCACCACAAGATCTTCGTGTGGCTTGTTGACTCTGAAACCAAGGTTCGACCAAGGCCCACGATCACGGCGCAAGTAGGTGTCTCGAATATCGGTCGGGTGCCCGCCCAGTGCGTCATCAATGACCATGTGCGCGACCGATTGGAGGACCAGTGCCGATGGGCAACCATCCGGTATCCATTCGTCGCCACGCCGTGCAATCAACCCCGTATCAATCCGACCCGCTTCAAAATCCTCGTCGCAAAGTGCCAGATTCAGAAAACCGGCATTGGTTTTGACCGGCCAACATCTTGTATCCCCAGTCATGTCCCGCAAGTTGGCAATTGCCTCGCTCCGATCAGCGCCACGGGTCACCAATTTAGCGATCATGGGATCATAGAACGGACTAATCTCGTCGCCCTGCTGCACTCCGGTCTCGATTCGGTAGCGCCTTTGGCGATACAGGCGCGGGAGTTCGAAATGCGCAAGCTTTCCTATGCTCGGCAGGAACCCCTTGGCGGGGTCTTCGGCGTAGAGCCGCGCTTCCATCGCCCAGCCGCTGATCGCGAGGTCCTCCTGCCGCATGGGTAGCGGTTCCCCGCTCGCCACGCGCAGCTGCCACTCGACCAGGTCCTGCCCGGTGATCTCCTCGGTCACGGGGTGTTCCACCTGCAAACGGGTGTTCATCTCCATGAACCAGATGCGGTCGGCGCGCAGCCCTTCGCTGCCGTCGGCAATGAATTCGATCGTTCCCGCGCCTTCATAGTCGACCGCCTGCGCAGCGCGGACGGCGGCGGCGCAGACCGCCTCGCGGGTGGCTCCGTCCATTCCCGGCGCGGGGGCTTCCTCGATCACCTTCTGGTGGCGACGCTGGAGCGAGCAGTCGCGCTCGAACAGGTGGACGACGTTGCCGTGGCTGTCGCCGAACACCTGCACCTCGATGTGGCGGGGCGAGAGGATGTATTTCTCGATCAGGACGTGGGCGTTGCCGAACGATGCCGAGGCCTCGCGCTGGCACGAGGCGAGCGCGTCGGCGAAATCCTCCGCCCGTTCGACCAGCCGCATCCCCTTGCCGCCACCGCCCGCGACCGCCTTGATCAGCACCGGATAGCCGATCTTGCCCGCCTCGGCCTTGAGGAAGTCGGGGTCCTGATTCTCACCCAGATAGCCCGGCGTGGTCGGCACGCCCGCTTCCTGCATCAGCTTCTTGGCCGCATCCTTCAGCCCCATCGCCGTGATACTGGCGGGCTTCGGCCCAACCCAGACCAACCCGGCGTCGATCACCGCCTGCGCGAACTCGGCGTTCTCAGAGAGGAAGCCGTAACCGGGATGGATCGCCTCTGCCCCGGTCGCCTTGGCGGCGGCGATGATCTTCCCGCCCACCAGATAGCTTTCGCGCGCAGGCGAGGGCCCGATATGCACCGCCTCGTCCGCCTGGCGCACGTGGAGCGCCTTGGCGTCGGCATCCGAATAGACCGCCACGGTGCGAATGCCCATCGCCCGCGCCGTGCGGATGATCCGGCAGGCGATTTCGCCACGGTTGGCGATGAGG
The DNA here is from genome assembly GCA_028868335.1 of Sphingomonadales bacterium. Classification (GTDB taxonomy): domain Bacteria; phylum Pseudomonadota; class Alphaproteobacteria; order Sphingomonadales; family Sphingomonadaceae; genus Novosphingobium. Next base: position 7,860 of record JAGWUU010000009.1, read on the forward strand.
AGGGATTTTATCATGGGTGATGGACCTGGGCATAGGCGCCAAGCAAGCCAATCAAATCGGTCAAAAAATGGCCTATGATGCAGATGCCAAGGTCACGCTTCCAAAGGAAGAACAATGTCAGCACGACACCTGGAACCGCGGCAAACAGCACCTGGCTCCAGCCCCAGCCGCCGGCGTGCAACAAGGCAAATATCGCCAGCGAGCCAAGTGCGCCCAACCAAACTTTCCCACTCGCGCTGGCGAGATAATTGAGGATCACGCCGCGAAACAGCACCTCCTCTGAAATACCCGCGGTAAGCGCAATCAATACCAGCATCCAGATTGGCTTGGCCCCCAGGGCCGCAAGCACCGAATCACTCTGAGACAGGCCCCACGACCGCATCACATAGATCGCAAGCACCGAAACCACGACCAACACGAGAAGGCAAAGCAGGCCAAAAGCCATTGTTCGCCAGGTCGGACGTCTCCAGCCCATCGTGGAAGCCGGGACCGGTCCGGTGCGAACGAGCCATGCGGCAAGGATCAGAGATCCACCAATCAGCAGGCTTTCTCGTGACAGGAATAACGGAGTTGTAGCCTCGGTGAGCATCGGATGTAGTTTGACCACCAACTCCATGCCGCTGACTGCCAGGGCGACAACCAGCAGTTGCCCCCACCACCTGCGCAAAATTGCATTCATTACAGCGACCTCCATCACATCCTGAACACGCCAAACGCGGGCCTCTCCGCCACCGGAGCCTCCAGCGTTGCCGCCAGCGCCAGCCCCAGCACGTCACGGGTCTGCGCCGGGTCGATCACCCCGTCGTCCCATAGCCGCGCGGTGGCGTGGTAGGGGTTGCCTTCGTCCTCGTACTTTGCGCGGATCGGGGCTTTGAACGCTTCGGCCTGCTGCGGGGTCCAGCTTTCGGCGTCGCGGTGGACGGTCGCCAGCACGCTGGCCGCCTGTTCGCCGCCCATCACGCTGATGCGCGAGTTCGGCCAAGTGAACAGAAAGCGCGGGCTGTAAGCGCGGCCGCACATCCCGTAGTTGCCCGCGCCGAAGCTGCCGCCGATCAGCACGGTAAGCTTTGGCACCGTCGCCGTCGCCACTGCCGTCACCAGCTTGGCACCGTGCTTGGCGATGCCTTCGGCCTCGTACTTGCCGCCGACCATGAAGCCCGAGATGTTCTGGAGAAACAACAGCGGGATGCGGCGCTGGCAGGCGAGCTCGATGAAGTGCGCGCCCTTCATTGCGCTCTCGCTGAACAGCACGCCGTTATTGGCGAGGATCGCTACCGGCATTCCCCAGATATGGGCAAAGCCGCAGACCAGGGTGGAGCCATAGAGCGCCTTGAACTCGTGGAATTCGCTGCCGTCGACCAGCCGGGCGATGACTTCGTGGACGTCATAAGGCGCGCGCACGTCGTCGGGGACCACGGCGTAAAGCTCCTCGGCAGCGTACTTCGGCGCGCACGGCTCCTTGCGGGCGACGTTCTGCGCCGCGCCGGTGTTGGCGCCGAGGTGACTGACGATGTCGCGCACGATGGTCAGCGCGTGTTCGTCGTTTTCGGCAAGGTGATCGACGACGCCCGACTTCTTCGCATGAAGGTCGCCTCCGCCCAGATCCTCGGCGCTGATTTCCTCGCCGGTCGCGGCCTTGACCAACGGCGGGCCAGCCAGAAAGATCGTGCCCTGTTCGCGCACGATCACCGTCTCGTCGCTCATCGCAGGGACATAGGCCCCGCCCGCGGTGCAAGAGCCCATCACGCAGGCGATCTGGGGAATGCCCTTGGCGCTCATGTTGGCCTGGTTGAAGAAGATGCGGCCGAAGTGGTCGCGGTCGGGGAAGACCTCGCTCTGGTGCGGCAGGTTGGCGCCGCCGCTGTCGACCAGATAAATACACGGCAGGCGGTTGGCCTCGGCGATTTCCTGAGCGCGCAGGTGCTTCTTGACGGTGAGCGGGTAATAGGTGCCGCCCTTCACGGTGGCATCGTTGGCGACGATCATGCACATCCGCCCCGAAACGCGGCCGATCGCGGTGATGATCCCGGCGCCGGGCACCTCACCCTCGTACATGTCGCAAGCGGCAAGCTGGCCGATCTCGAGCAAGGGCGAGCCGGGGTCGAGCAAGCGTTCGACGCGCTCACGCGGGAGCAGCTTGCCGCGCGAGGTATGCCGCTCGCGGCTCTTGGCGTTGCCGCCCAGCGCCGCCTCGGCAACGCGGGCGCGCAGGTCCTCGGCCAGCGCCCGGTTGTGCGCAGTACGAGCCTCGGCCGCAGGATCGTCAAGGTTGAGCGAGGTAGGGAGGACCGGACCGCTCATCAATTTGCTCCGATCAATTCCCGGCCGATCAGCATCCGTCTGATTTCGTTGGTCCCTGCCCCGATGTCGAGCAGTTTGGCATCGCGCAGGAAGCGTTCGACGGGCCAGTCCTTGGTATAGCCCGCCCCGCCCAGCGCCTGAACCGCCTCGCCCGCAGCGCGGAAGGCGTTCTCGCTGGCCAGCAGGATCGCGCCCGCCGCGTCGAAGCGGGTGGTCTGCCCGGCGTCACAGGCCTTGGCCACGGCATAGACATAAGCCCGCGCCGATTGCATCGCGACGTACATATCGGCGACCTTGGCCTGCATCAGCTGGAACGAGCCGATCGGCTTGCCGAATTGCTTGCGCTCGCGCACGTAGGGAATGACCACGTCGAGGCAGGCCTGGATGATGCCGATCTGCATGCCCGCCAGCACGACGCGCTCGTAATCGAGGCCGGACATCAGCACGCCGACCCCGCCGTGAGTCGGACCCATCACGTTCTCATCCGACACCAGGCAATCGTCGAACACCAGCTCGCAGGTGGGCGAGCCGCGCAGACCCATCTTGTCGATCTTCTGCCCGATCGAGAAGCCGGGCATGCCCTTTTCGATCAGAAAGGCAGTGATCCCGCGGCTGCCGGAGTCGGGCGCCGACTTGGCATAGACCACCAGGGTATCGGCATAGGTGCCGTTGGTGATCCAGAACTTGGTGCCGTTGAGCCGCCAGCCGCCGTCGACCTTGTCGGCCTTCAGTTTCATCGAGACGACGTCCGATCCCGCCCCGGCTTCGGACATGGCGAGCGACCCCACGTGTTCGCCCGAGATCAGTTTGGGCAGGTACTTGGCCTTCTGCTCCTCGTTGCCCCAGCGGCGGATCTGGTTGACGCAGAGGTTGGAGTGCGCGCCGTAGGACAGGCCGACAGCTCCGCTCGCCCGGCTGACTTCCTCCACCGCGATGACGTGGTCGAGATAGCCGAGACCAAGCCCGCCCCATTCCTCCTCGACCGTGATGCCGTGCAGGCCGAGCGCGCCCATCGGCTCCCACAGTTCGCGCGGGAAACGGTCGTTGGCATCGATCTCGGCGGCGAGCGGCATGATCTGCTCATCGGCAAAGCGCCCGGCGGCCTCGCGGATCATCTGGGCGCTTTCGGTCAGACCGAAATCGAAATCGGGCGTGGCGCGCATCGGCATTCCTCTCAGCGTTCTGATCAGCTTGCACGATACAGCGCAGTTTGAAATTAGAAAAACTGGATTTAACCGCCGACTAGTATAGTTTGTTTCTATGCTAAGCCGAACCCAGCTTCGCCAGTTCCTCGCCGTGGTCGATACCGGCAGTTTCACCCGCGCGGCCAACGCCCTGAACATCGCGCAGCCTTCCCTTTCGGGCGGCATTGCCGAGCTTGAGCGGCAACTGGGAACAAGGCTGTTCGTGCGCGAGCGACGGCGGATCAGGTTGACCGCCGCAGGCAACGCCCTGCTACCGCTTGCGCGCGAGATCGAAGCCGGATTTCATCAGGCCGAGGTGCACGTGGGCAGCCTGCCCGTCCCGGCCCGTCCAATCCGGCTGGGGGTGATCGACAGCGCACCATCGGCCCTCCTTGAAACCGTCGTGCGTCTCTACGCTGGCACCGAACCGCTCGAACTGACCGAGGCGGGAGAGCGCGAACTGCATTCTGCCCTTGCCAACGGGTCGGTCGATCTGGCTCTGACACTACTCCATCGGTCGAGAGACGAAGCGCAGGAGACTCTTTTTGAAGAGGACTATTGCCTTGCGCTGTCGGCGGCTCATCCTCTCGCTGGGGCCAGTCGCGTTTCTGCCGCAGATGTGGCGAGCGAAACGATGATCGCGCGGCGTTCCTGCGAGGTGCTGGGAGAAACAAGTCGCTTCTTCACTGAACGCGGCGTGCGTCCGCGCTTCGCCTTGCGTTCGGCGCACGACGACCGGGTCATGGCCATGGTGCGCGCGGGACTGGGCGTAACCGTCGCCCCACGATCGCTGGGCGGCGCTGGGATTGTCATGGTGCCAATCGACGAATTCGGCCTGTCACGCAGACTGGGGCTGGCGTTCGGGCCCCACTGGGCTTCGCAGTTCGGCCAAGATCACGCGATTATTGGCGCCTTTCGCAAGGCACGGGACGCGCAGACCATTTACCGAACAGGCATCGAGCCTGGATCACCTATTGCATAAATTGCAACCAATCTCGATCTTTTCGCAATTGCAGCATAGGTAGAATCACCACATATGAGGGGTGCCTTTCAGGCATCCTCTCCCAAAAACTTTTCGGGCCAGCGCAAGCTGGCCCTTTTTTGTGCGCCGGGCATAGCGTTGGACGTGAAAGCTCTCGGTGGATCGGCTGAACTGGGATTCTCCATACTCACCATCCTCTTAGGCATGTGGTTAAGAGCGCCCATCCGCCCGAGATGAACGCAAATCCTCTCCGGCATTCAGCCACTGTGCAGGGCAATTGTATCAAACGGTCGCAAGGGCATGGTTTAAAGGAGGGTCGCGTGAAGAAAATCCTGGTTCCCTTGGTCGGAGCGGCTGCGTTTGCGGCAATGGCACCGAGTGCGGCATTCGCGCAAAGCAGTTGGTCTATCACTGTCGGCTCGGGTGGTGGCTATTATGGCAATCCTTACGGCAATCCTTACGGGGATCGCTATTCGCGTCACGATGATGAGCATGATGAACTCGATGCCGACCATGGCGACGTTCATGATCAGCTCGAAGAAGAGCATGCCGAAGCACACGAACAGGGGTTGACGCCCTGGGAGCATGCTCAGCTTCACCGGCATTTGCGCAACGAACACGAGTATGCACACGATCAACTCGATCGTGAACATGACCGGTGGCATCGTCGCGACTGGCGCCGCCGCTATTATCCGCGCTACGGCTATTACGGCTATTGAAACGCCCGGACGGCGGGTGTGAATTTGGTGCGATTGCCGTCGACGCAGATGGCAATCAGGCCTGACGCTTACCTTGACCCGGGTTGGGCGAGAATTTCCAATCCGGGCGTGCCGCTTGCGTGCCCTCGCTTTCAATAGCGCGCCTCGATCCTGCGTTCACGATCCTGACAATGCGCCGCAAGTCAAAGCGGAGATGTCATCGTTGCCTCAAAGATACCTTGCAAGCTCCGATATCCTGGCAAGCATCTGACGGGTTTCAGCGGGCAGTTCCCCGACCGCCTCCTCAAGGTGATGTTCGATGTGATGCGACACAAGAACCGTCTTGGCCTTGTCGAGCGCGGCGATCACCGCCTGCAATTGCTGGGCGATGTCGAGCGCACTGCGGTTCTCCTCCACCATCGTCGCGATCCGGGCCAGATGCCCGTTCGCGCGTCTCAGCCGGTTGACCAGTGCCTTGTCGGTTGCGTGGCTCATCGCTGTCCTCGATCAGTGCAGCGGCAGATGCCGCAAGGCCGAGATAGCAACATAAAGCCCGACCAGCAGGATCACTGCGCCGGAAACATAGGGTGCACGGCGAACCGCCTCGCCAAAGCCCGACCAGCGCTTTTCAACATGCCGGACGCTCAGTGCAGCCAGCACGCCAGAGGCAACCATGGTCAGTGCAAGACCCACCGAGAAGCTGACAACAAGCGTCGCGCCAAGAACGAGCCGCTTAAGCTGAAGGCACAGCATCAGCACCGTGATCGCGCCAGGGCACGGCACCAGCCCGCCAGTAAGGCCGAAAACCACGATCTGCCCGGTCGTCACACGGGCATTGGCAAAGCGTCGGCGAATGTCTTCAGCGTGGGCTGCTTCGTGTGCATCGACATAGCCGCCCGTCGCCAGTTCCAGTTCGTGGACCTCTTCGTCGCTCGGTTCGTGATGGTGGTCGTGGCCATCGTGGTGATTATGGTCGTGGGCGTGGCTGTGGGCGTGATCGTGATGATGATGTGAGTGGTCGTCATGGAAGTGCTGCGCGGCCTGCTGCTCGCGCCTTGCGCGCCACAGCATCCACAGCGCCATGCCGACGATGATCAGGCCCGAGGCAAGCTGGAACCACGGCTCGGTGTCCTCCGCCCTGAGACCACCGAAGACCCACATTCCGCCAAGTGCGACGACCCAGACTACCAGGGTATGGGACAGGGTGGCAGCCAGTCCCAGCAGCACCGCCTGACGCACCGTTCCCTTCACCGCGATGATGAACGCCGCCATCATGGTCTTCGAATGGCCGGGCTCGAGGCCGTGAAGCGCGCCCAGAAGGATGGCGCTGGGAATGAACAGCCAGGCGCTTGCGTCGCCTTGGGCAAGCAGGTTCGTGAGATCGGTCATCGCGCGCACTTATCCCCCCCAGGGGGATATGGCAACAGCCGACCGCGCATGCAGTCCCGCGCGTGACGACACGCTTGCGCCAGGACCATGAAGCGGTCTAGATTGCGCGAGCCGGGGTAGAGCAACCTCCCGGTCAGGCGCGAGCCCAAGTGTTGCCTTTCTCTTGTCCGCCGCGCGGATGGAAAGGTGCAACGTCGTGGTGTGGAGCGTTACCCCTAGTCCCAATATTTGCGAGCTTGTCCGTGCCGCGGCGAGGATTGGCTACCTGAGCCTTGGCGGGCCAGCCGCCCGCATCGAGCTGATGCGGCCCGAACTCGTCGACAAGCCTGCCCCTCAAGACCGGCCTTCTTCACCTTCGGCATCCGATGGAACGCCCGGAGGACCCCGGCCTTCAGCGCAGCAGGTGGCCTTTCCTCGGCCGGATCATTTGAACAGGAGATAGCCCCATGACCGAAATTTCCCGTCGCCATGCCCTCGGCTCCATTGCGCTCGGCGCTGCCGCTGCAACCGCACCCGTCGGCGTTGCCGCAGCCACAACACCCTCAACAGGAGGTTCTCCCATGCCATCCGCAGTACCTGCCTTCGCTGGCGCCCATCAGCCCAGGCCGCTCGCCTTCGATCCAGCCAAGCTTGACGGCCTCTCGGAGAAGCTCATCCGCTCGCACTGGGAGAACAACTACCAGGGTTCGGTGAAGACGCTCAACATGATCGAGGGGCGCCTTGCGGCCGCGATGGCCGACAAGGACCTGCCGCCTGTCGTCTATGGCGGCGTCAAGCGCGAAGAGTTGCACCGGACGGGCTCGGTAATCCTTCACGAACTCTACTTCGAGCAGCTTGGCGGCAACGGTCAGGCTTCCGACGGCATCCGCGACGCGCTGGCCGCAAGCCACGGCTCGTTCGAGGCCTGGGAAGCCGAGTTCCGCCGTACCGCCATGGCGCTTGCCGGGGGATCGGGCTGGGCGATCCTCGCGTGGAACCAATACACCCGATCGCTCCACAACTACTGGGCCTGGGACCATACCAACGGTCCGGTTTCGGGCATGCCGCTGCTGGTGCTCGACATGTACGAACATGCCTTCCACATGGATTACGGCACGGCGGCGGCGAAATACGTCGATGCCTTCATGCGCAATCTCGACTGGGCTGTTGTCGATCGGCGGTTCCATGCGGCCTCTGGCACAAAGGCGTAATGCGATGAAATGGGTCACGCGCGAACGCCCCAAGATCGACCGGATCGCCTGCCCGTGGCTGATCCGGCGATTCATCGAACCCGATGCCGAGTTCCTCTATGTCCCCGCACCGCAGGTACTAGAGGTTGCAGAGGCGCAGCAGGCGATCCCTTACGACATCCCCGGCGTCGAGTTCAGCCATGTCGGCGACAAGTGCAGCTTCGATGCCTTCCTCGACAGGTACGACCTCGATGACCCGGCCCTCCTTCAACTGGCCGGGATCGTCCGCGGCGCCGACACCTCACGCCTCGACCTGACACCGCAATCGGCCGGGCTGTTCGCGCTGTCGCTGGGACTGTCGGCGAACTTCGCCGACGATCACGAGATGCTCGAACACGGTATGGTGATGTACGATGCCCTCTATGCCTGGTGCCAGTCCTGCCAGGCCGAGGCACACCGATGGCCCCCGGATATGAGCAAGCGGGCAACGCAATGATGGTGAAATAGCGAGGGGCACGGGCATTCGACAATGGTAGGAGACTGAAGAAATAGCTGGCAGTGATGTCCGGTCCCCCAGCCGCATGACGAGCCTGCCGGTTCAATGTGCGTGCGGGGCCAATCTCAGGGACTTCGCACCCACAGGAGCAAGCCGGACGACCTGCGGAACACAGCGCGTCAGCAGCCGCGCAGTCCGCAGCACTCAATCGGGAACCGCAATCACCAGCATCTCGCTCACCACGACCCTCCGCTTCAAAAGTGCCGATGGGCCCAGGGGCGCTCGTCGCGCAAGATCCAGCGGGAGTTCGAACACATCCGCAAGCGCCACTGCGGTCAACGCTTCTGGGACAAGCGTTACTTCTCGACCACCGCAGGCAACATCACCGACGGCGTTGTCATGGCCCGTCTCGACCGACATGTCGCCAAGGATGGTTTCAGCCCTTCCGCATGATCCTACCGGCATCAGTCGGTCAGGTGCCGGCACGAGGTTGACGTCATCGAGCAAAGCTGTTTTCCTGCTCTTTGTCTTTGCAAACCCATCGCACAACGGGGTGCTTCCAAACTAGGATGAAGCTGCCGCCACTCAATGCCTTGCGCGCCTTTGAGGCCGCCGCGCGCCTTGGAGGCTATGTCGCCGCCGGTACTGAACTGGGTATCTCGTCGGCGGCGATCAGCCAGCAGGTGCGCAAGCTGGAAGATTTTCTGGGCAAACAGGTGTTCATCCGCCGGAATAACGGGGTGGTGCTGACCGATGCGGGCGACGCGCTGTTCGATGGCGCGCGCGAAGCGTTCCGCCTGATTTCGCTGGCGACCGAGCGCCACGCCTCCCCGCGCTCCAACCGCCCGCTTGTGGTCAGCAGCATCGGCTCGATCGCTGAAAAGTGGCTAGTGCCACGCCTGGTCGCTTACCGGCGCACGCACTCCGATTTTCGCTTCAACCTGCGCATCGAACCTGATCCGATAAATTTCAACGGCCACGACATTGACCTGCGCCTAGGGTATGACGCCTCGCAATATTCCGGCATGGCAGTCACTACGCTCGGCCGCGATACGGTGATGCCAATGTGCAGCCCGACCTATCTGCAAGCCCATCCCGAGTTGCTGGATGCAGGCATGGCGGCGGCTGTTGCGCAAGATTTGCTGCATACCACTTGGGGACCGCTGTTCGGGTCGTTGCCTGGCTGGTCGGATTGGTATGCCGCCGCCGGCCTTGTTCCAGACGTCGTCGCGACGGGCAGCCAGGTGGGAAATTCCGGCGCGACGCTCGATCTGGCCAGATGCGGGCTGGGTATTGCACTGGGCCAGCGGATGATGGCCGAGGCCGATCTCGCGGAAGGGCGATTGATCGCGTTGTCAGCGATATCGGTGCCGCTGGGTCACCCCTATTGCCTGGTTCACGAGGTCAGTCGACAGAACAAACACCATATGGCGGGGCTGGTCGAATGGCTGACTGGCGGTTTCGATGCGACAGGCGCGGTCTAGCCTGACTAAGAAAAACAAGCCCAGAGGCAACAATCTGCCACGTTGCATAAAGTTTTTCTTGCGCGCAGTTTGCTCCAGCTAGTTCTGGAGTGATTGCCGTGGAAACCATTCTCGATTTGACAATCTATCCCATCGATCGCCCCGGCAGTCCGGAATATGTGGCGCTGGTCGATCGCTGCCGGGAATCGTTGCAGGCCGAGGGTATGTTCGAATTGCCGGGCTTCATGCGCCCTGAGATTGCGGCGAAGGCGGCGGCACTCGCGGCGCCGGCAATGGCCAATCAAAGCTTCCGCCACGCCAGGACGCACAACATCTACTTCCTTGACGAAGTGGAAGGAATCGGTCCGGACCATCCCGCCCTCGGCAAGGTCGATAGTGTCAACCACACCCTTTGTGGTGATCAGATCGACGGCAATCCGGTGCTTGATCTCTACGATTGGGAGCCGTTCGCCGCCTTTCTGGCCGCGACGATGGACAAGCAGGCACTCTACCGCATGAACGATCCCATTGCGCGGGTGAACATCCAGAGTACCCGGGCGGGAGAGGCGTTGAACTGGCATTTCGACCGATCGGAATTCACCACGACTCTTTTGTTGCAGGCGCCGCAACAGGGTGGTGAGCTGGAATACCGCAAAAACCTGCGCAGCCCGAACGATCACAATTTCGATGGGGTGGCCGCGGTTTTGCGCGGTGAAGATGCGCTCGTTCGCCGCCAGACCCTGCAAGTGGGCGCGCTCAATGTATTTCGAGGGGTCAATACCCTGCATCGGGTAGTGCCGGTCTCCGGGCCGGTCGATCGCATGGTGGCGATTCTGTCCTATTATGAGAACCCCGGCGTTGCGATGACCGATGCGGAACTGAAAGGCTTTTACGGGCGCTCCACGGCGGCGTGACAACAGCCGCTCGCCCGGCGGGGTAAAAAATGGGGCGGCAAGCATGGCTTGCCGCCCCATTTTTGCATGATCAGAATTTCTGACCCAGCTTGATGCCGAAATATTGCGGCTTGATCGGGTATATCCGATAGAATTGCCCCGACGTCGACGGCGCGGTGAATACGTTGTGTGAAAGCGAGCCGCGCTTGTCGAATGCGTTCTGAATGAACAATTCGACGCTGGTGTTGCCTTTGCTTCCGCCTGCCGCGAAGTCGAAGGTCGAGAAGCCAAGGCTGTTGCCGACTATCGCATTGTCGCTGGTGCCCAGCAGGCTGGTCGAACTTGATTGGTGCAGCATGCTCCCCTGAATGTGCGCAGCGATCGGGCCGAGCGCGAATTCGTAGCGGGCGGTCGTCGTCACCTTGAAGCGTGGTTGCACCGGCAAGCGCGTCCCCTTGGGAGAGGTGATGCCGGCTGTACAATCCTGCGTGCTGTTTGCACCCACGAGGCAGAAATCCGAAGCCAAAGCCGCGTCATTGTAGGCACCGGAAGCCGTCAGGGAAAATCCGGTTACCGGACGAAGTTGCACGTCGAGCTCTGCGCCATATACTCGGGCTTTGCCTGCGTTGTATATGTTGGTCAGCCCACCACTGCCTGCAACGATCAGGGCAAATTGCAAATTTTTCCAACGTTCGTAGTAAACCGCGCCGTTGATGCGCAGCTTGCGATCGAGCCAGCTCGTCTTCCACCCCAGTTCGAAATTGTCGAGTGTGTCAGGCGTGTAGGGGTTTACGCCCGGTCTGCGATTGTTGCCACCCGGACGGAACCCCGTGGAATAGGTGAAATAGACCATTCGATCCTGGTCGACCTGCCAGGTCAAGTTGACCTTGTGGGTCTCGCCCGATGCCACGACCTTCTTGTTGAGATTGGAGCACGAATCGATAGTTGGGAAAGGCACCGTGCAGCTTGCCGGGGCATCATAGGAATAGCCGGAAAAACCGGTTAACGTGTTTTTCGAGATGAAGCCACGAATACCGCCCGTCAACGACAGGTTGCGGGTGATGTCGTAGGTGGCCTGTCCGAACATGGCGTAGTCGCGATCAATGATACGGGCATTGGTCAGGAAAATACTGTCGCCCCAGACCGTGCTGCCATCCCACCAGCCGGCATAGACGTTCTGGCCCACACCGGGTGCGAAGTAGTCAAGCACGGACTGGTTGGTCTGCCGCTGCATGAACATGCCAATCGTAAGGCGCAGTGGCTTGTCGGAGGGAGAATTGACTCGCAATTCGTGCGTCTGCTTGGTCTGGTTTTGCGATCCAAAGAACCATTGGGTTGGATTGATATCAGCCCCGCTCGCGGTCTTGAAGTAGTTGACATTCGGTGTCGAGTCATAGGCCACGGTATAATAGCTGTAGTCAGACTGGTTCCTGATGCGACGGCCCATAAATCCGCCGGAATAGACAAGATCCCAGTTGCCGACTTTGCCCTGAACGGTCAGCGCAGCCTGATACCATTCATCGAGATTGGATTCCGGCGTAAAATCATGCACCTGCAAATCACCGGCATTTGGGTCATAGAGAAATGAACCATGGCTCTTTTGGTGCTGGGCCATCAGTTGCGGCGTGACCGTCCAGTTGTCATCCAGTTCGATCCCCAGGGCGAGCCGGCCGCCGTAGGTTTCGACATCATTGAAGTTGTCCTTCACGAACGCGGCATTGGTGGCGGTGTAAGGGCTGGTGACTGTAGATCCATCTGGTGCCGTGTAAGGCCGCTGATAAGTGCGGCTTTTGAATGTATTATCGATATAGCCGCCATCGTGTTCATACCAACCGACCGCGCGCAGCGCCACATTTGAGGCCAGTGGCAGATTCACGTAACCTTCCACGGTGCCGCCCGCGTTCCCCTTGCCGTATTTCGCCCCCGTAACGTCGATCGCGGCTGAAAACTTCTTCGGATCGGGCTTGTTGGTAATGATGCGCAGCGTGCCCGACAGCGAGCTAGCGCCGTAAAGCGTGCCTTGCGGCCCCGAGAGTGCCTCGACCCGGTTCACGTCATAGACGTGAACATCGAGTGTCGAGCCGATCGTGGTTACGGGAATTTCGTCGACATAGACACCGCTGGTCGGCAGCGCACCAAAGGGCAGGCCGTCCCCACCCGAGGTGATCCCGCGGAAGAACACCTGACTCTGGCCCGGTCCGAACGACTGAAACGAAACACTTGGCAACTGCTTGGCGTAGTCGTCAAAGTTGGAAACCTGGTGCTGTTCAAGGGTGACCGCGCCCAGCGCCTGAAGGCTGATTGGCACCTTCTGGATGCTTTCCGAGCGCTTTTGCGCGGTGACGACGATTTCTCCGCCGCCATTATCCTGGCCGCCGCTCGATTGCGCCAGCGCCTGTCCCGCCAATAGTGTCGAAACCGAAGTTCCGGCCAGAATGGTGCCCAGGCGCAGCATCTGTCGTAATGTTGATCTCATAATAGCTGTAGACTCCCTGAAAGGACCGGGTGTCATCCGGTCAACTGGCACTCGGTTGATCTGTTTCATATTTCCCGGCGAGCGGCCCCAAGGCGGCGCGCAAAGGATCCAGCCAGGACGCAAAGCGGCGCCACTGGTCCAGCCCGTCACGGAAAACCGGTTGCCGCACCTGCTCGGCGCTGGGCGTGCGCACCGTGCGCCGATTTTTCCAGAAGGTAAGACAGGCATCGTCGAACGGCAGCGCGAGATGGGCAAGCAGGGCGCGCACCTCACGATCGGTATCGTCGACCAGCATTTCGTAGGACACGCGGTGCACCCGCCCCGGCATCGCCTCGTCGACCGCTGCCATCAGCCTGACGTAGTCAGAATAATAGCGCCCAAGATCACCGAGATCGTAGGTAAATTCCTGACCTTTGGCGAAATGCTGTTTGTAGGCAGCCCATCCCACCGCCATCGGCTGGCGCCGGACGTCGATGATCCGCGCGCGCGGCAGAATAGCCGCGATGATCGCCACGTTGAGCCAGTTGTTCGGCATCTTGTCGATGAACAGGGCCCGCCCCTCGCGACGGTAACTGTGCGTCAGGTCGTAGTATTCGCGACCGAGTGTAGCCTTGTCGTCGGGTGTAAGCGCCGCCAGCAACGTCGGCACACCGATGCCTTCAGCCTCGGCGCGGTCCGCCAGCCGGTCGGCGATCATCATCATTTCCGGCAGTTCCGCGGTGCCTTCGATTGCCGGATGGCTTGCCAGTATCTGCTCGACAAGGGTGGAACCGGAGCGCGGCAACCCGACGATGAATATTGCCCCATCCTCGGCCCAGCCAGAGCCATCCTCAAGTCCTGTCCGGCGCGAGGCCAAAGCCGTGCACCAGTCATCCACCCGCGCCGTCACCTCGTTGGCGCGATAGTCCAGTTGCGCCCGTCGCAAACCATTGCCCAGCGCGTAGTGGGCAAAGGCTGCCACGTCCTCACCGCGATCTTCCAGAGCCTTTCCGAGCGCGAAGTGAAGGTGGAGACGATCGAATTCGTCGCTCGCCGACTCAACCTCCGACCGCATCGCCGCCAGATCGGAATCTGCAAAAACAAAGGTCTTGAGGTTGGCCAGACTCCACCACACCTCGCCAAAACCTGGCTCCAGATCCAGCGCCCTGTGATAGGCGATCACCGCTTCATCGGTGCGCCCCAGTGCCTTGAGCACGTGGCCATAGCTCATCCAGGCCTTGGCGTTCTCGGCATGCTTTGCCAGCGTGACAGCATAGACCGCTGCCGCTTCTTCCTGCCACCCCAGGCGTACCATCAGCGCGGCATTGAGCATGGCCAGCGAAGGATTGTCGGGATCATCGGCGACAAGGCGTCGCACATCGGCCATTGCAGGTTCGAACCGGTTCATCCGCTGCAGTGTGCGGGCGCGCAGTTCGCGGGCCGGAGCATAGCCCGGCGCCAGTTGCAGCGCGCGGTCCAGCAAGCGGAGCGAATCGTCCTGCCGTCCCAGCTTCAGCGCCAGCATGGCCATTAGCCGGATCGCGGCGATGCTGGTCGGTCGCTGGCGCAATGTGGCGCGCAGGGCCTGTTCCGCCGCTGGCAAATTGTTGCGGTCAAGCTCGATCGCCGCCTGCACCAGAACCCGATCCCGACCGGCCGCGATCGCACTTGCCAGATAGGCCCGTTCCGCCAGTTCTGCGCTGCCTTGCCGTACCGCCGCATCGCCCTTGGCTTCCAAAGCTGCGGCGTCGAGTGCGCCGCCGTCGGCGATGGCCATGTCGAAGGCGATTCGCGTCATCGGGCCAGCCGGACCAATTTGGATTGCAAACGAAACATTAGTCAGCCCTTGAGACTAGACGGGGAGGCCAAATGCTGCATATATGTATAGACATATTGGCGCCCGTCGCAAGATAATTGTGTTCAGCGCGACGACGCTCGACAGATTCGATCAAGGATAGCCAAT
>JAGWUU010000228.1 GCA_028868335.1 Sphingomonadales bacterium
CCCGCCTGGCAGCGCCCCGGCGATCCGCGCGGCGAGATCACGCTACGCCAGCTCCTCCAGATGCGATCGGGCTTGCGCCACACCGAAGCCGAGGGTCCACCCTACCTCACCGACACGGCGCGAATGCTGTTCCTCGACGGTCGCGACAACATGGCAACCTACGCCGAATCCCAGCCGCTCGAGGCGGAGCCGGGATCGAAGTGGGAATATTCCAGCGCCACCGCGGTAATCCTGTCCGACCTTGCTGCACGCTCGCTGACTACGAGCAGCGATCCGGCGGAGCGGCGGCGTGTGGTGCAGGATTACCTGCGCACCCGGCTCTTCGAGCCGCTCGGGATGAAAAGCATGATCCCCGAGTTTGATGCGGCGGGCACCCTGATCGGCGGCAGCCTGATGCACGGCACCGCGCGTGACTGGGCGCGATTCGGCGAATTCCTGCGCAATCGCGGGGCGGTCCGGGGGGCGCAGCTGGTGCCTTCCGCCTGGATCGACTTCATGGTCAGCCCAAGCCCGCGTAACCCCGGCTATGGCGCGCAGGTCTGGCTGAACCATCCGCAGATCGACGACGGCCATGTCGAGTGGCCCGGCGTGCCCGCTTCGACCTTTTCGATGAACGGTCACCTTGGCCAGTTCGTCGTCATCTCGCCCTCTCAGGGCGTTACCATCGTGCGCCTCGGCAAGACCAACGAAGGAAAGCACGAACCCGTGCGCGCAGCCCTTTCGAAAATCATTCAATTGTTCCCGATGGAACAGACGGAGTGACCAAATCAGCGCAGCGGGAGGCTCGACGTCGGCTCATTCGCTGCGACCGTGCACGCCTTCGAAATCGGCGAGCAGGTCTTGCGCCGCGAGTCCAGTTTCGTTGATCAGTCCATCCGGATCGGGATGAATCAGGATCTCGATCCCCGGAAACTCGCTCAGCAACTTGGCCTCGATCTCGTCCATCACATCGTGGGCGGTACGCACGGTCATCTGGGGATCGACGGCGACGTGGAACTGCACGAAATCACGGTTCCCTGACGTGCGGGTACGCAGGTCGTGCAGGCCCTTGAGTTCGGGGTGGCGCGCGACGACCTCAAGAAAGCGCTGCTTCTTGTCTTCGGGCCATTCGTGATCCATCAACTGCTCGATCGCCTCCTGCGAGGCCTGCCATGCTCCCCAGCCCAGCCACAGCGCGATGCCGAGGCCGAACAGTGCGTCCGCGCCCTTGATTCCGGCATATTGATCGAGTGCGAGCGCGGCGATCACCGCGAGGTTGAGCGCCAGGTCCGACTGGTAGTGAACGTGATCGGTTGCGATCGCCAGACTGCCGGTCTTGCGGATGACGTGACGCTGCCACCCCAACAGCAGGAAGGTCGCCGCCATGGCGATCCCCGAAACCACGATGCCATCACCCGCAGCCTCGGGGCGGGTTTCGGCGAGCCATTGGATCACCGCGCGACCGGCAAGGGTGAGTGCCGAGATCGAGATCAGCACGACCTGGAACATCGCCGCCAGCGCCTCGGCCTTGCCGTGACCGAAGCGGTGGTTGTCGTCATCGGGCTGCGCCGCGACCCACACCCCAAGGAGAGTGGCGAGGCTTGCGACAAGATCGAGTACCGTATCGGCGAGGCTGCCCAGCATCGCAGTCGACCCCGTGGCCAACGCCGCCCAGGTCTTGAGCCCGACAAGCAGCAAGGCCACCGAAATGGACGCCAGCGCCGCACTGCGGTTGAGTTTGGCCGCGTCGTTCATGGGTAGAGCAGCGTGCTGGTCCAGCGACCGTCGGGCGCGCGCACGAAGCGGCGACGTTCGTGCAGGCGGAATGGCCGGTCCATCCAGAACTCGAAGGCGCTGGGATTCAGGCAATACCCGGTCCAGTGCGGCGGACGCGGAATCACGCCAACCAGATGGCGCGCCGTGACCTTGGCGATCCGGGCAAGGAATTCACCGCGCGAACCCAGCGGCCGCGACTGGTCCGAAGCCAGCGCACCGATCTGCGAATCGCGACTGCGGCTGGCGAAATAGGCATCGGCGGCGGCAGGGTCGACCTCGCTGACCGTGCCCTCGACGCGAACCTGGCGGCGCAGCGACTTCCAGTGAAACAACAGCGCGGCGCGAGGGTTGGCTTGCAGTTCCCCACCCTTCCGACTGTGACCGTTGGTGTAAAACACGAACCCGCCGCTATCGCCCAACAGCGGCCCGTGATCCTTCATCAACACCATCCGCACCGATGGCGCGCCGTCCCGTGTCGCGGTTGCCAGGGCCACCGCCTCGGGATCGTTGGGCTCGTTCTTCCGCGCTTCGGCGAACCATGCGTCGAACAGGGCGTAGGGGTCTTCGCCGGCAATTGCATTGGCGCTGTCGTGTTCCATGGCACCCGCGCATAGCCGCGCTTGGGCGGCGACAAAAGCGCAAGCGATTCGCAATAAGCGCATCGCGCCTTGCCGTAGCGCCCGCGCGCACTTAGCTAGCGCACATGGCCGATCCCTATTCGATCCTGGGCGTAGCCCGCAGCGCAACCGAAAAGGACGTCAAGTCCGCCTATCGCAAGCTCGCCAAGGAACTCCACCCCGACCGCAATGCCGACAATCCCAAGGCGGCCGAACGCTTTTCCGAAGTGACCCGGGCCTATGACCTGCTGTCGGACAAGGACAAGCGGGCGCAGTTTGACCGCGGCGAAATCGACATCGACGGCAACCCGACCATGGGCTTCGGCTATGGCGGACCCGGCGGCGGACCCGGCGGCGGATTTGGCGGAGCTGGCCAACGCGGCTTTCGCGCTGACGGATTTGAAGGCTTCAGCGGCGAAGGGATCGATCTCGGCGACATCTTCGACGGGCTGTTCGGCGGGCGTGGCGGCATGGGAGGAGGAGGCCCGCAAGGTCGCCCGCGCGCCGCGCCAAAAGGCGCCACGGTCCAGTACAAGCTGGGTGTTTCGTTGCCCGATGCGGCGCATCTCGCCACCCAGCGGATTACGCTGGCCGATGGCAAGACCATCGACCTCAAGCTGCCGGCGGGGGTTGAGGACGGCACCCAGATGCGCCTTTCCGGCAGGGGCGAGCCCGGCCCGGGAGGCAACGGCGACGCGCTGGTGACGATCCAGGTGCACCCCCACCCCTTCTTCCGCCGCGACGGCGACAATCTGCGGCTCGATCTGCCGATCAGCCTCGACGAGGCGGTGGGCGGCGCCAAGGTCAAGGTGCCCACAGCGGAAGGCCCGGTCATGCTCACTGTCGCGCCGGGGTCCAGCTCCGGCAAGACGCTGCGGCTCAAGGGCAAGGGTTTCACCCGCAAGGACGGGAGCCGCGGCGATCAACTCGTCACCCTGGAAGTGCAGCTTCCCGAAAGCGATGAGGACCTTGCACGCCGCCTCGAGGGGTGGCGCGATTCGCGCAATCTGCGCGCACGTCTGGGCGTCTAGGGCCGAATGGAAGAGCGGCCCATCGACGACGGCAACCTGCCGCCGCTGGCCCTGCCCGATCTCTCGCCCGAAGCGCGCCGCAAGCGCGCCCTGCGCCTGCGCGCGGGTTTACAGGAAACCATCGACGAGCATGTCGGCCCTCACGGCAAGCTGTGGAACATGCGGGTCGTTCGAGTGTTCAACCGGGTCTGGGCGGGCGCTTATCATGATGGCTTCATTCACGCCGGCAACCTGGCATACATGGCGATCCTGGCACTGTTCCCGTTCTTCATTACCGTGGGCGCCGGGTTTTCGCTGATCGGCGAGCAGGCCCAGCGCGAAGCCTCGGTCCACGCATTTCTGCTAGCCTTGCCGCCAATCGTGGCCAAGGCGCTCGAGCCGGTCGCCCGCGACGTCATCGTGGCACGCAGCGGCTGGTTGCTTTGGGCGGGCGGAATCGTCGGGCTGTGGACCGTGGGCAGCCTGATCGAAACGATCCGCGACATCCTGCGTCGCGCCTACGGCACCCGCCAGATGCATGCATTCTGGCGCTATCGCCTTGCCTCGACCGGCGTGATCGTGGTTGCGGTGGTGGCGATGCTCTTCGCCCTGCTCGCCCAGGTGGCGATCGGCACCGCGCAGCAGGTGATCGACGCCCGGTTCCCCCGCGCCCACGCATGGGTCCTGGCGCTGACCACTTCGCGGCTGATCCCGGCGCTGGTCATCTACCTGTCGCTTTACCTCCTGTTCCTCACCCTGACGCCCGCCGCCTATCGCGTCCGCCGCTACCCGAAATGGCCCGGCGCATTGCTGGTGACTGTATGGTGGATGACGGTCAGCACCGCGTTGCCGCAGGTGTTGCAACATTTCTTCACTTACGATCTGACCTACGGCAGCCTTGCCGGAGTGATGATCGCGCTTTTCTTTTTCTGGCTGGTCGGATTAGGGATGGTCGTCGGCGCCGAACTCAACGCGGCACTGGCCGAAAGCCCTGAGGAACGGGATGCGATCGGCCAGGACGACAACCGCCACCGCGCCGTCATGGCGAATAATGCTGGGACCACAGGGACATAGAGATGAATGGATTGATGCAGGGCAAGCGCGGCCTGATCATGGGCCTTGCCAACGACAAGTCGCTAGCCTGGGGAATCGCCCAGAAGCTCCACGAACAGGGAGCTGAACTCGCGATATCCTACCAGGGCGAAGTGATGGAAAAGCGCGTGCGCCCGCTCGCCGAGCAACTGGGCTGCGATTTCCTGATTGATTGCGACGTGTCGACCGAGGCGGAACTGGACAAGGCCTTCGCCACCCTGGCGGCACGCTGGCCGACGATCGACTTCGTGGTCCACGCCATCGGCTACACCAACAAGGAGGCGCTGCGCGGCCACTATGCCGACGTCGGGCTCGACGATTTCCTGATGACCATGAACATCTCGGTTTTCAGCTTTACCGCCGTGGCGAAGCGGGCCGCGGCGCTGATGCCGGCCTACGATCCCGAAACCGGCAGCGGTGGCGGGGCGATGCTGACCCTGTCCTACTATGGCGCTGAAAAGGTCGTGCCGCACTACAATGTGATGGGCGTGGCCAAGGCCGCGCTGGAAACCAGCGT
>JAGWUU010000229.1 GCA_028868335.1 Sphingomonadales bacterium
CGCGGCTGCATGGTGATCAAGCCGTGGGGCTACGGCATCTGGGAACGCATCCAGAAGCTGATGGACGCGCGGATCAAGGCGGCGGGGGTCGACAACTGCTATTTCCCGCTGTTCATCCCCTTGTCGTACTTCGCCGAGGAGGCTGAACACGTCGAAGGGTTCGCCAAGGAAATGGCGGTCGTCACCCACCACCGCCTGATTGGCGATGGTAAGGGCGGGCTGATCCCCGATCCCGAGGCCAAGCTGGAGGAGCCGCTGATCGTTCGCCCGACCAGCGAAACGGTGATCGGCAAGGCGATGGCGCGCTGGGTGCAATCGTGGCGCGATTTGCCATTGCTCACAAATCAGTGGGCGAATGTGGTGCGCTGGGAAATGCGCACCCGCATGTTTCTGCGCACCAGCGAATTCCTCTGGCAAGAGGGCCACACCGCTCACGCCGACAAGGCCGACGCAATAGCCGAAACGCTTCGCGCGCTGGAAATGTACCGTTCCCATGCCGAGGATGATCTCGCCATGCCGGTGATCGCCGGAGAAAAGCCCGAAAACGAACGCTTCCCCGGCGCCGTCGCCACTTATTCGATCGAGGCGATGATGCAGGACGGCAAGGCGCTCCAGGCCGGCACCTCACACTACCTGGGGACAGGTTTCGCCGAGGCAGCGGGGATCCGCTATCAGGATCGGGAAGGCCAGCAGGCCTTGTGCCACACCACGTCTTGGGGTGTTTCCACCCGATTGATCGGCGGCGTGATCATGACTCACGGCGATGACGACGGACTGCGCGTTCCCCCGCGCATCGCTCCGCACCAGATCGTGATCCTGCCGATGTTGCGCGAGGATGATGGCGATACGGCGCTGCTCGCCTACTGCGAGGACCTGCG
This sequence comes from Sphingomonadales bacterium, assembly GCA_028868335.1. Lineage (GTDB taxonomy): Bacteria > Pseudomonadota > Alphaproteobacteria > Sphingomonadales > Sphingomonadaceae > Novosphingobium. Next base: position 879 of record JAGWUU010000229.1, read on the forward strand.
CAAAGCGCTCGCCAGCCAGTCTGCCTTGGGTGAACCAATCCGCGTGCTTCTTGACAAGCGGGCAGGCAAGGCCACGCAGAAGCGCTGGGCGTGGGTGAAGAAGGGCGTGCCGCTGATTCTGGAGATCGGCGGCCGTGATGCTGCAGGTGGCCTGGTTTCGGTGATCCGCCGCGACAGGTTGTTGAAGCTTGACGGCAAGGTCAATTTCATCGCGCAGAGCAGGGACGAATTCCTCGTCCAGGCCGCCGCTGAATTGGAAAACGTGCAGGATTCGCTGCACCGCGAAGCCACCGAGCGCCGCGATCGGGAGATTTTCCGCACGGTCTGCACCCTGGCCGACCTCGAAGCGTTCTTCGCCGAGGACAAGCGCTATCCCGGCTGGGTTGAAGTGGTATGGTCGCGTCCGACAGGGGCGGCGCTGGAGGCAGTCGTGCAGCAACTCAAGTCGCTAAAGCTGACGATCCGAAACACCCCAATGAACGGCGGCGCGGTGAGCGGGAGCTGTCTGTTCACGGGAGAGCCGGCGGTTGAGCGGATCTACGTCGCGCGGGCCTACTGATTTGGCGCCCGCGCACAAACCGGAGCCGGGCCTGCCTTCTCGCCAGCAGATTCTCGACTTTATCGCAAGCAGCGACGAGCCTGCAGGCAAGCGTGAAATTGGACGCGCCTTCGGGCTGAAAGGGCAGGAGAAGATCCAGCTCAAGGCACTGCTGAAAGACATGGCCGAGGAAGGTCTGATAGACGGCAAGCGTACCGCCTATCACCGCATGGGTGGCGTACCCAAGGTGACAGTGCTTCGCGTTCTCGAGATCGATGAGGGTGAGGCGATTGCCGTCCCTGATAGCTGGACTCCTGACGATGCAACGCCTCCACCCCGATTGCGACTGCGTGAGAAGGGCAAGGGCAGCGCCCTCCGCACAGGCGACCGCGTGCTCGCCCGGACCGAGGAGACCGCCACGGGCTGGATAGCCCATCCGATGAAGAAGCTTCCCGCCATGGCTGATCAGGTCATGGGCGTGGTCGAGATCGACAAGGCAGGGAAGGGCTGGCTCGCCCCGATCGACAAACGCGAGCGCAGTGCGACGGTCATCGCCGACCTTGGCGGCGCCGAAGCCGGGCAGCTGGTGATGGCCGAGCCGGTTGGCCGTTCCCCGCGTTCCGGCGTCAAGGTAACGGCGGTTCTGGGCGATCCGCTTGCGCCCAAGGCGTTCAGCCTTATCGCGATCCACAAACATGGAATTCCGTTCGTATTCCCGCAGGATGTCATCGCCGAGGCAGAACGCGCGGCAAGACTTTCTCTGAGCGAGGACAGCCGCGAGGATTTGCGTCACTTGCCGATCGTCGCGATCGATCCAAGCGACGCGCGCGATCACGATGATGCGATCTGGGCTGAGCCCGATGGAGAGGGTGGCTTTCGCGCCATCGTGGCCATTGCAGATGTCAGCTTCTATGTCCGCCCCGGCAGCGATCTTGATAGCGAGGCACGCAAGCGAGGCAACTCGGTCTATTTCCCTGATCGAGTTGTACCGATGCTTCCTGAAGTGTTGAGCGCAGATGTCTGCTCGCTCCGCGCCGCAGAGACGCGCGCCGCCATGGCCTGCCACCTCGAGATCGCGGCCGACGGCAGAATCAAGTCATGGCGCTTCATGCGTGCGATCGTGCGTATCAGTGAGGTCATCGCCTATGAAGACGCGCAAAGCCGCATCGATGAGGGAACCGCAGACGAAAGCTTCGTCAATCTGTGGGCAGCGTGGCGCGCATTGGAGAAGGCGCGCGGCGATCGCGATCCGTTGGAACTTGAACTGCCCGAACGCCGCGTAGTTCTCGACGATCAGGGCCGGATCACGGAGATTCGTCTGCGTGAACGTCTGGATGCACACCGTGTAGTCGAAGATTTCATGATCGCCGCCAATGTCGCAGCGGCCAAAGCGCTGGAAAGCAAAGTCGCCCCTGTTGTCTATCGCATCCACGAGCCGCCGAGCCGGGAAAAGCTGGTCGCGCTCAACGACTACCTCGCCACGTTCGACCGCAAGCTGTCACTGGGGCAGGTCATCACCCCGGGCCTGTTCAACAGGATGCTGAAGGACGTGAGCGATGAGGCGGAGAAGGCGCTGATAATGGAGGCGGTCCTGCGCAGTCAGACGCAGGCCTATTACGGCCCGCGCAATGCCGGGCATTTCGGATTGTCGCTGGGCAGCTATGCACACTTCACGTCTCCGATCCGGCGTTATGCAGACCTGCTGGTCCACCGCGCGCTGGTTGATGCCTTCGCGCTGGAACAGCCCGCACCCAAGGACGACCTGCCGCCGCGCACAGGCTTGTCGGACCGTGACAATGCCGATCTCTCACGGGTCAGCGACGCGATCAGCACCACGGAACGGCGCGCGATGGCAGCCGAGCGCGAGACGATCGACCGCTATGTCGCCGCTTGGCTTTCGGCGCGAGTGGGCGAGGTATTCGAATGCCGGATCACTGGCGTCCAGCGCTTCGGTCTTTTCGCAACGATTGTGGGTCTTGGCGGCGACGGGCTGGTTCCCGTTTCGGTCCTGGGCGATGAACGCTTCTTCCACGACGAGCGCGCGCAGGTTCTGGAGGGTGAGAAAAGCGGAACCCGCTATGCGATGGGGCAGCGCCTCCGCCTCAAGCTGGCCGAGTCCAATCCGCTGACCGGCGCGCTTAAGTTCGAGCCAGAACACGGAGCGGGCTCACGAATCGAACCGCGCGGCAAGCCATTCTCGCTGAAGAAAAAGGGCAACCACCTAGCCGGAAAGCGCGGGCGTCCCGGCAATATTCGGCATCAGGGCAAGAAGCGATAAGCCCTGATCACGTTACACTGATCCACCCAGATTGGGTTGCAAGGGCCTGTAGCAAGGTGCCGCGTGCAGCAGGGAGTTCCCCGGCAAGCGATGCGATGCGCTGACACGGGTTCTTGCAGTCCCAATTATCGATGCAAGTACATCAGCATCTAGCTCAGCCGCTCCAGCGCGTCTTCGGACAGACTTCCGGGGATCACGTAAAGCGGACAGGGCAGTTGCCCCGAAACATTGGTGAAATGCGAAACCAGTGGCCCCGGTCCCCCACCAGACGCCGCTCCGAGAACCAGTGCCGAAACCTCCGGGTGTTCGGCCAGATATTCGCGGATGACCTGTTCGCCGTGGCCTGTCTTGACGGCAATCGCCGGCATGGTGCCGCCTTCACTGAGCATGCTGCCGGCGGCAGTCGTGACTAGTGCCTCGGCGCGGGCGCGGGCCTCTTCCTCAATGGTCGCCTGGATGCCCCCGAAGGCCACGAACGGCTGGCGGGGAACGAGCGCGAGCAGATGGACCTGCCCCCCGGTCCGCGCCGCGCGCCGCGCGGCGAAGCGCAAGGCCATCCCCGCTTCCTCGGTTTCGTCCATTATTACCAGATAGACCCGCATGAACTTCCCCCTGACATTGACATATCCGATACAAACGTATTCGGCGCAAGGACCTTGCCGAACGGCAACGTTTTGGCCAAGGACGTAGCGTAACCACCGCGCCTGAGAGGACCGGAAGCCGCCCATGCCGATCGAAATCAAGATGCCCGCGTTGTCCCCGACCATGGAAGAGGGCACTCTCGCCAAATGGCTGGTCAAGGTGGGCGATACGGTATCGTCAGGCGACATCATGGCCGAAATCGAAACCGACAAGGCGACCATGGAGTTTGAGGCCGTCGACGAAGGCGTGATCACCGCGATCGCGATTCCCGAAGGGACCGAGGGTGTTAAGGTCGGGACTGTGATCGCCACCCTCGCGGGTGAGGATGAGGACGCTAGCGCAACTCCTGCCAAGGCCCCCCCCACATCCACCCCTGTTTCGGAAACCAAAGCTGAATCCCTCGCGCCGAAACCGGCGGCACCGGCGCCTGTGCAGACCGTGGTTGCCAAGGGTGACCGGGTGATCGCCTCGCCGCTGGCCAAGCGGATCGCAGGGCAGAAAGGCGTCGATCTCAAGGCGGTACAGGGCAGTGGCCCCGGAGGCCGGATCGTCAAGGCCGAT
>JAGWUU010000010.1 GCA_028868335.1 Sphingomonadales bacterium
TAGATCGGCCCCATGTTGCCCTGCTGCAGCCCGAAGCTGAATTGCAGGCCGAGGAATCCCAGATTCATCTCGAGTATGCGCGCCAGTGACAATCGGGGGCGGAAAGTTGGCATGAGCCTCTCCATAGGCCGTGAATTATCGTTGTGACCCCTACATGTCACATATGGGCATCGCAGACAACAATCGATTGCAATAATTTTTCGATGTGACCTGCCCGCCACGCATCACCGCTGATGAAGGAGGAGGGCATCTGAATTAACTGTGTGATTTACAATCGCAAAACTGCGACTGATGACGAACCCGTGGTTCCCGGCCAACGCATACGACAAGGAAGCCGACATGACCGGGCCTGCCACGGTCCGATTCCTTCCCGCGAGCAGTCAGATCAGCAGGGTCTTGTCATGCCACACGCGAAAGCCGCCCTTGAAGGCATTGGCATTATCGCCAAGCCGCACGTTGGCCGGAAACGCATCAAGCTTTTCGGCATTGCCGCCGCCAAGGACGACGTAATCCGGCTCCATTGCTTGGGACAGCCGGTCAATGACGTCGAATACGTACTTCGCCCACTTCTTGCGTCCGCGCTTCTTGAGGCTGGCCTCACCGACATAGTCCTCGAAGGTCTTGCCTTTCCGGTAGGGGAGGTGGGCAAGCTCCATCGGCTGGGCGACGTTGTCGACGATCATCGCCGCGCCAAGCCCGGTGCCAAGGCCGAGGAACAGCATGCGGCCGCCATCGTAGGAACCGGCCGCCTGCATCAGCGCGTCGTTGACGATCCGCAGCGGTTTGCCGAATGCTCCGGCAAAATCGAAGCCGACCCATCCCGCCCCCAGATTGTGCGGTTCGGTTATGATGCGACCATGCGCGACCGGGCCGGGAAATCCCATGGTGACGACATCATAGGATAGTCCGTCGGCCATGGTTTTGACCGCCTCGACCATGGCGGTTGCGGTCATGTCCGGCCCGGACACCGCCTTTCGTTCATCGCCGCCGGAACTGACCATGATCTTTACGTGCGATCCGCCGATGTCGATCGCCAGGACGACTGGCACATCGGCGATCGGGGCGGGGGAGGGTGTGTCGTTCGTCATCCCGTTGTGATCCTTTGCTGCGTGGCGCTCATGCGTCGGGATTGGCCCAGCCGTGCGGCGGTGCAAGGTGTTCCGCGGCTTCGGCGGGACCCCATTCGCCAGGTTGATAGGCAAGGGGTGCACCCGGTAAATCGAGTACCGGACCGACCACCCGCCAGGCGAGTTCGCTGGCATCCTCGCGCGTGAAAAGTGCGCGTCGGCCGTTCATGGCATCGCCGATCAGCCGCTCGTAGGGAGTCATCTCGTCACTGGTGTCGTTGTCGACCGCGTCTAGTTCGATCGCTTCGCCGACCATGTATTCACCCGGCCGCTTGCGCCTTGCCTTGAGGCCGATGAGGATCTCGGGGCTGATGCGGAAGCGGATGTGGTTCCCGTCCCCGCTCTGGTCTTCGTCAAACAGCGCGATCGGAGGTGGCTTGAACCGGACGACAACCTCCGTTGCGGTGACCGGCAGTTGCTTCCCCGCGCGGATGAAGAACGGCACCCCCTGCCACCGCCAAGTGTCGACAAAACAACGCACGACGGCGAAGGTTTCAACCGTCGAGCCCGGGCGCACGCCCGGTTCCTGCTGATAGCCGACGAACTGGCCGCGCAGAATGTCCGTTTCGCCAAGCGGGCGGATCGACTTGAGGACCTGAACCTTTTCATCGACCAGATCGTCGGCAGCCCCGCTTGCCGGTGGCTCCATCGCCAGCAGCAGAACGACGTTCAGCAGGTGGTTCTGGATCACGTCGCGAATGCATCCGACTTCGTCGTAGAACTTGCCGCGGCCCTGAACGCCGAAGTTCTCTGCCATGGTGATCTGCACGCTTTCGACGTGGTTGCGGTTCCACAGCGGTTCGAGAAAGCTGTTGGCGAAGCGAAAATAGAGCAGGTTCTGGATCGCCTCCTTGCCAAGGTAGTGATCGATCCGAAAGATCGCGGCATCGGGAAACGCCTTGAGCAGTTCGGCATTCAGTTCCTTGGCTGAATCAAGGTCGTGACCGAACGGCTTTTCCACCATGAGCCGCGCGTTCGCCGTCAATTGGGTTTGCTGGAGGCCATCGACCACTACGCCGAACATGGATGGCGGGATCGCAAGGTAGAACAACGGCTTTGTGCATGAACCCATTGCCGCCTTCAGCTTGTCGAAGGTCGCGGCCTGACGGTAATCTCCACTGACGTAGCGGATGAGGCCAGCGAGCCTGGCGAATACCTGTTCGTCGATCGTTGTTCCGGTTGCGATGATTCCGTCGCGGGCGCGGGCGACCAGTTGATCGACCGTCCAGTCATCAAGCGCGACGCCTATCACCGGTTCGCCAAGCTCTCCGCGCGCAACCATGGCGTAGAGCGCCGGGAATATCTTCTTGTGTGCAAGATCGCCGGACGCGCCGAACACGACCAGGGCACCGCAGCGGTCGGCCGGATCGGTCATATCGCTGCCTTCGCCTGGTAGCGGATTGCGCCGTCAGCGCAGCATCCCAATGCGTTCTCGTTCTTTCGCCACAGCTTCATCATCGACGCGTGCATTTCGAACCTTTCGCCTCTCGCTGGATCTGTCCCTGACGGCGCCAGGTCATTTTATACAATTTCAACGTGATAATCGACATTTTCCCAGTTGTTCGTACCTTGCCAGTAGAAGGTAAAGACAATCTGCGTTCCCGGCTTGACCGCGCTCACCACAAGATCGGCGACGTGGTTTCCAAAACAGGTCCGGCGGGTGTCCAGATCCTGCGCGGTTGCCCAGCCATCGGCGCTCCAGTGGATCATGGCGGACGCCATCACCTCGATGCGCAGCAGCTTGCCTGCGGGCATCTGCGCGATGCGGTTGTTGAACCGCCAGATGCGCAGGGGGGAGGGGGTCTGCTTGCGGATATAGCGTTCCACGCCCTGCGGCGGCAGATCGAAGACCGCACCATCGCGCAGTGAGCGGAGCAGCTTGATATGCTCCGAATGCGCCCAGACCAGGGGCATGGCGCTGCCCGACGGGCGACCCCGAAACAGTTCGCGATCCGGCATGTCGACACCGTCCCAAACCTGCTCCGGCAACAGGCCGCCTTGCCCTGCGCACCCGGCCAGCGTCGCCAGCAACGCCGCCGCCTCGTCGATCCGGCCGGCGGCGATATCGAAGTGGGCGCGCTCTCCCGTCAGCAGGGGCCAGGGCCGACCGATGCCATCGCCGTCGAACGGTTCGCCATCGTCGTGCTCGCCATAGCCATCGCCGGTGTAGCGATACCACACCGGCCCTTGCGGCAAGTCGCAGCGCAGGGTGTGGTCAATGGCCTTCACCGTATCGACCATGCGCGGATCGTCGGCCGCGCGCAGGCCGAAACGCACCAGCGCCAGTGCGTCGGGGCTGAGAACGTGCCACTCAGGCAAGCTCGCCGCCGCGCCGACCCGGTTGCGGATCGGCGTGGTGCCGTCGTTCGGCGCGGCATGGTCGGTCGCATCGGGCGCGGCGATCCGCACATAGTATCCCGCGACGCCAAGGGTCCTGCACAGGTCGGTATCGGTGGCGAACGTCCATTGCTCGATCTGTTCGTTCCAGCAGTCCGCCGTCTCGCGGAGATACCGGACCGCGTCCGCGTCATGGAAGACGTCGAACAGGTCGGCCGCGGCCAGCAGGGCGGCGATGACCACGGCGAGGGTATAGGGGCTGTAGCCGCCGTCCTCTTCCCAGCGGTCCTGGCCGGTTGCCGGGCCGTTGGCGACGAGATAGCCGCAGGCATCGCGGACCATCGGCATGAAGGCATCCAACCCCCGCCTGGAAAGATGTTCATGGCGGTGAAGCATGTCTGCGAGCAGGATGGGCAGGGCGCATTCGTCCATCTGCACCCCGGTCCAGTAGGGCTCGCCATCAAGCCACATGTTTTGCGGCCACCGCCCGTCAGGCAATTGCACGTCGCGCAGGTAGCCAAGGCAGGCGATGGCCGAGGCCGCGTCGCCCGCCGCAAGGAAGCCGCCGGCGGTTTCGACCAGATCGCGCGGCCAGACCAGGTGATAGCCGCCCAGATCGTGATCGCCCTTGCTGGCGCCCCACGGTATCGACAGGCTCGCGATGGTCGCCCCGCCCGGTCTTGCGGCCTTGTGCGTGGCGAGTACGGCAGTCGACGTGCGGTAATTTGCGCCGCGTCCAGCCGCTGGGTCGGGCAGCGTTTCCAGGCCGGCCTGCCACTGTTGCCAGTTGCGTCGATAGGTTTTCGCAGCCTGCGCAAAACCATCCTTGAGGCTGGCCAGCGCGTTTCGCGCGGCATCGTCCGGACTGCCGCCGAACCCGAGAACCAGCAGCGCAGTCGCCTTGCGGGACGCGAATCCGATTTCGCCCGCGAGCGCAACATTTCCATCGTCGGCGCGCGCGGCCGGGGGATCCAGCTTGCCAGTGTTCCGCAGGAGCTGCCAGCCATCCGAAACACCCACGAACCCTGCCGACCGCGCCCGCCACGGCAGCGAGCAGGCAAGCGCCAGGCTTGTGCCATGGCCGGTGGCGAACAGCATTTCGACGCCCTCGAACTCGCCGATCCACGCGCTGTTCTGCGATCCGGCATTGACCAGATGCGGTGCAAGCAACGCATTGACCCGATAGTCCGAGACCTTGCCCTTCAATGCCTTGAAGGTGATCTGCTGAAGAATGCAGGGCCGTTCAGGATCGGACACGACCTGCTTTTCGATCTGCCAGTTGCCGTCGCTGGCGGTGTTGGTCATGCGGTAGGCGGGAACGCCGGGTTCGACCATTTGGCCGACCGACTGACAGTCGCGCTTTTCCTCGGCGAAGTATCCGTCGGCGCCGGTGACGACCAGGCCGAGATCGCGAATGCAGGCGCGATCAGGGCGGGGGTAGTAAACCTCGTTGAGGATGCCATGACTCAGGGTGAACCAGACCGGTGAACGTGGTGACAGCGCGGTGCCGACCCCGGCCTTGGCGCTTGATGTCCAGCGAGGGTCGACGCCGGGATGGCCGGGTGCATCTGGAAACATGGCTCACGGCATCCTTTCTGCGGCATCGCGCGGAGCACTTCCAACAAAGTCGCCCGCTTCTTGCGACAGCTTCGACCCGCTGGCTTCGCTTGTCCGTGCTTCGGCAAAGGTCCAACGTCGTTGGTTTAATACGAATTTTTCAAGGAGTCCGCTAATTAACAATCGGACATTCTTCTTTCCGGTCATGCGCCGCGGCCCGAGGTGGAATTGAACTTCGCAATTGGCGGATCAGGGAACGGCAACCGATCGACGCTTCGCGCCAGGCATTGACCGCCGCGCGAAACGCGCTAAATCCCCGGCTCCCCGCACCGGGGGGCGCTTAGCTCAGTTGGTAGAGCATCTCGTTTACACCGAGAGGGTCGGCGGTTCGAGCCCGTCAGCGCCCACCATATTCCCGCTCACAGGCGTTCCTGGCGACACCCGGCTGCTGCCGAACGGTGCTGACGCGAGCAGGGACGACCGCACAGTGCTTTTGACTGGATTGTCCGCGGGATATTTCCCAAGATGCGGGCGTGAAGAAGCCGTCACTTCATCTTGTGGTCAGCGATGGCGCTGCACGGCCCGCCCGGCTATCCGCGAGAGTGTTCGGCACCTTTCAGCTTGCGACGCTTGATGGCGATCCGGTCGCAATTCCCAACATCCGCGCCCGCGCAATTCTGGCGCTGCTGTGCGCCGATGTCGGCAACCCGATCGAACGCGAATTGCTGTGCGACCTGTTCTGGGCCGGGCGCTTCCGGGCCCATGCCAAGGCCAGCCTGCGTCAATGCCTTTTCGAGCAAGGCAAATTTCTGGAAACGTGGGGCGGAAACGTCCTGATCGTGACGCGCAACACCGTGGCGCTGGACCGGGAAACGGTGCGGACCGACCTCGACGAGCTGGAGCAGGCTTTGCGCGATGCAGATCATGCCGCCGCTGCGACGAGGGGCTTCCGCACGGAGGCATCCAAACAGCCAGCACTTCAGCCAGTCGCTCATCATTGAAGCTGATAAGAGTCCGGCCAGGGCCATCGAATACGGTCGACCGCCACCGCGCCGCGTTCGCGTTGTGCTTCGACAAATTTTCAGGTTAGGCTAATCTTCGAGCCGCTACGCTGCACGTTCGCGGAAATTTGAGAGGGCCAACCATGGCACAGGCTACAGCAACCCGGCGCTGGATCATCGGCGCGGCTCTGGGCGGAGTCGGAGCGCTTGCGCTGTCGCAACACCTTGCGGCCGGGCGACCCAATGCCCCATTTGCCCTGACGGACGCACAGTGGCGTCAACGCCTTTCGCCTGCCGCCTACAAGGTGCTTCGCCAGGCCGATACCGAACCGCCGTTCACCAGCCCGCTGCTCAAGGAACATCGCCCGGGCCGCTTTGCCTGCGCCGGGTGCGACTGGCCCCTTTACGATGCCAGGACCAAGTTCGAGAGCCACACGGGTTGGCCGAGTTTCTGGCAGCCGTTGCCGAATGCCGTCGCGACCTCAACCGACCTTGAGGTTGGCTATCCGCGCACGGAAATTCATTGCCGCAATTGCGGCGGGCACCTTGGTCATGTGTTCAATGATGGTCCACGCCCGACGGGCAAGCGCTATTGCATGAACGGCCTGGCGCTCGCGTTCCACCCGGCGGGGAGGGCGTAATGCGCGCCGCGCCGTGGATCGCTGTCGGTGCGGCCGTCGCGATCGGAACCGCGGTGTTCACCGCGCCGACGGGGGCCGCTGCCGCAGCGCGGGTCGCGCCGCCGGCTGCGCCCGCCGAACATGGCACGCAGGTCGCCGTTCTGTCAGGCGGATGCTTCTGGGGAATGGAGGGACTGTTCGAGCATGTGAAGGGCGTGACCGGCGTGATCAGCGGCTATGCCGGCGGCGCCAGGGGCACCGCGACCTATGAGCAGGTTTCGACGGAAAAGACCGGCCACGCCGAAACGATCCGCGTCACCTATGATCCGGCGCGGATCAGCTATGGCCAGCTTTTGCAGATCTATTTCTATGCCGCGCACGATCCTACCCAAGTCAACGGGCAGTATCCCGATGAAGGGCCAAGCTACCGCTCGGCGATCTGGCCCCAGAACGCACAGCAGCGCGCGACTGCGGCGGCCTACATCGCCGCGCTCAACAAGGCGCATGCCTTTGACAAGCCGCTGGCGACCAGGATCGAAAACGGCACCTTCTACCCGGCGGAGCGCTATCACCAGGACTTCATGCGCAATCACCCGCAGCATCCCTACATCCAGGCGTGGGATGTGCCGCGATTGAAGAAGTTCAAGGCGGCCTTTCCGGGGTTTTACGCGGGCTGACCAGGCTCGGCCAACAGGGCTGCGGCCTTGTCGTTGTCCCAGTAACGGGGGCCAACATAGCGCCACACCTCGCGCCCTCGCGCATCGTAGAAGATCGAGGTGGGTAGGGTGGTCGTCTCGTAGAAGGTGGTCAGGTCGTTGTTCGGATCGAGCCATGGCTCAAGCAGGGGCGCCTTGTCCTTGAGGAACGCGGCCACCTTTTCAGGCTGGGCCAGGTCCTGACTGACGGTCACGATACGCAGATCACCCGAGCGCTTCGCCGCCAGGCGATTGAGCGCCGGAAGTTCGGCGACGCAGGGCGCGCACCAGGTCGCCCACAGGTTGATCAGCACCGGCTTGCCCTTGAGCGAGGAGAGGCGCAGTTCCTTGCCCGCGCTGTCCTTGAGCAGGAATTCGGGCAACTGGCTGCCCTTGTGGCTGCGGTCGATCACCCCGTCGAGCGACTTCGTTGCCGCTTCGGTCGACGCTTGCGGTTGCGCCGCGCTGCCGCTTTGCCTATCGCACCCCCCGATCAGCAGGGCAGAGCCAAGGATTGCGACGGTGAGCGAGCGGGACAGGGGCAAGAGCGGCTCCAATGCCCAAATGGGCAACAAGATGTGGGGCGGAAGGTTCGAGGGCGGGCCCTCCGCGATCATGCGCGAGATAAATGCCTCGATCCCCTTCGACAAGGCGTTGTGGCGACAGGACGTCCAGGCGAGCAAGGCCCATGTCGCCATGCTCGCGGCACAGGGGATCGTTTCGCAGGCAGATGCCGCGGCGATCACGGATGGGCTCGATCAGGTCGCGGGTGAGTACGAGGCCAACGGCGTTCCAGAGAACTGGGACCTCGAGGACATCCACATGACCACCGAAAACCGCCTTGCCGAACTGATCGGTCCGGCGGCCGGACGACTCCACACCGCCCGCAGCCGCAACGACCAGGTGGCGACCGACTTCAAGCTGTGGGTGCGCGAGGCGTGCTTGCAGGCAGACGCGGCGCTGGGCGCCTTGCAGGTGGCGCTGGTGACGCGCGCCGCCGAACACGCCGATTCCATCATGCCCGGCTTCACCCACCTGCAAACCGCGCAGCCAGTGACGCTGGGCCATCACCTGATGGCCTATCTTGAAATGACCGGGCGCGATCGCTCGCGCTTTGTCGATGCCCATCGCCGGGCGAGCCAGTGCCCGCTTGGCTCGGCCGCGCTGGCCGGGACAGGCTTTCCGATCGACCGCGAGGCAACGGCAAGTGCCCTCGGTTTCGCCATGCCGACCCGCAACAGCCTCGATTCGGTATCCGATCGCGATTTCGCGCTCGATTACCTGATGGCGGCGACGCAGTGCGCGCTCCACCTGTCGCGGCTGGCCGAGGAGATGATCATCTGGGCCAGCCAGCCGTTCGGCTTCGTTGTCCTGCCGGATAGCCTGTCCACCGGCAGTTCGATCATGCCGCAGAAGAAGAACCCCGATGCGGCGGAGCTGGTGCGCGGGCATTCCGGGCGGATCGCCGGGTGCCTGACCAGCCTGATGATGACGATGAAGGGGCTGCCGCTGGCCTATTCGAAGGACATGCAGGACGACAAGCCGCCCGTGTTCGAGGCGGCCGGGCTGCTCACCCTGTGCCTTGCGGCGATGACCGGGATGATCGAGGGGGCGGCGTTCCGCACCGACCGGATGCGCGCGGCGGCGGAGCTGGGCTACGCGACGGCCACTGACCTTGCCGACTGGCTGGTGCGGCAGGCCGACATTCCGTTCCGCGAGGCGCATCACATTACCGGCGCGGCCGTGAAGCTCGCCGAAAGCCGTGGGGTCGCGCTCGACCAGTTGCCGCTCTCGGACCTTCAGGCGATCGACCCGCGGATCGACGAGCGGGTCTTCGCCGCGCTGTCGGTCGAGGCGTCGGTGGCGGCGCGCGCCAGCTATGGCGGAACCGCGCCGGAACAGGTAAGGGCTCGAATCGCCGAAGCGCGCCGCGCGCTTGGGCTGGAGTGATCCCTTGATGCGCCGCGTTCTCGCCATTGCCCTGGCCCTGTCGCTCGCTGCCTGCGGGGAGACGGCGCCATTGAAGCCGGCGGCGGGCAAGACGCTGCCGGTGGCGGCCTATGGCAGCGAGAACCGGCAGAATGCCGAAATGCTGCTCAAACCCACTCCGCAGGCTGCCCCGGAACGCAGTGTCGAGCTTCGAAAACGGTCGGAGGACCGTACCGAGGACCCGTTCGACCTGCCCCCTTCTGCAGATAAGTAAGAGCCTGAAATCATGGATCATTTTGAATACCGCAACGGCGTGTTGTGCGCCGAGGACCTGCCGCTGAGCGTGATTGCCGATCAGGTCGGCACGCCTGTCTATGTCTATTCGCGCGCCACGCTTGAGCGCCACGCCCGCGTCTTTCGCGAAGCACTGTCGGTCTTGCCGCGTGTTCACATTGCCTTCGCGATCAAGGCTAACCCCAACCTTGCCGTGCTCAACGTGATGCAACGCGAGGGGCTGGGGGCCGACGTCGTTTCCGGCGGGGAGCTTGCCCGTGCGCTCGCCGCCGGGATGCCGGCCGGAGACATCGTGTTTTCCGGTGTCGGCAAGCAGCATCGCGAAATGATCCAGGGGCTTGATGCCGGGATCGGCCAGTTCAACCTCGAAAGCGAGGAAGAGGGGATCGAGCTGTCCGCGCTGGCAGCGGAGCGGGGGCTGCGCGCGCCGTGCGCCCTTCGCGTCAACCCCGACGTCGACGCGCGAACCCATGCCAAGATCTCGACCGGCAAGGCGGAGAACAAGTTCGGCGTCCCGATCGACCGCGCCGCGTCGATCTATGCCCGTCTCGCCGCGCTGCCCGGCCTCGATATGCGCGGAGTGGCGGTTCATATCGGCAGCCAGTTGGCCGACCTGCAACCGCTGGAGGACGCTTTCGTCAAGCTGGGCGAACTGATTGCCGAGATCCGCGTTGGCGGCAATGCCGTGACCCATGCAGACCTGGGCGGCGGACTTGGCGTGCCATACCGTGCCGGAGACGTCTTTCCCTCACCGGCAGAATACGGGCAGATGATCGCGCGGGTGACGAAGGATTGGGACGTCACCCTGATGTTCGAGCCCGGGCGGGTGATCACCGGAAACGCCGGGGTGCTGCTGACCCGGGTGATCCGCGTCAAGCGCAGCTCCAACCGCACCCCCTTTGTGGTGGTCGACGCGGCGATGAACGATCTGGCACGCCCGGCGATGTACGGCGCCTGGCACGATTTCGATGCGGTGAAGCCCACCGGCGAGAAGATGACCGCGCACATCGTCGGTCCGATCTGCGAGACTGGCGACACCTTTGCCATGGACCGCGAGATCGACGCGCTGGAAGCCGGGGATCTTGCGGTGTTCCGCACCGCAGGCGCCTATGGAGCGACCATGGCGTCGAGCTACAACAGCCGCGGTTTCGTTCCCGAAGTGATGGTTGACGGCACCAGGTTTGCCGTGGTGGCGGACCGCATCCTGCCCGAGGCGATCACGGCGGCGGAGCGTGTGCCGGATTTCCTCAAGGACTGAGGTTGGGGTTGCGCGTGGGCTTGGTCAGGTTCAGCCTGAGCCTGTCGAAGCCCACGCGCTAACCTGACGGGATCGCTCAGCCATGCACAGCCTTCCGCTCTTTCATCGCATCGATGGCCAGCCGGTGATCGTACTGGGTGAGGGCGAGGCGGCAACGGCCAAGCGACGGCTTGTCGAACGGGCAGGGGGACGTGTCGCCGGTGCCGACCACCCTGTTGCACGCCTGGCCTTTGTTGCGCTGGACGAACCGGACCAGGCCGCCACCGCGCTCAAGGCGCGCGGCGTGCTGGTCAACGTGGTGGATCGACCGGACCTGTGTGATTTTACCGTGCCCAGCCTGCTCGATCGCGATCCGGTGCTGGTCGCGGTTGGAACAGGCGGAGCCTCCGCCGGACTCGCCAAGGCGCTGCGGCTGCGGCTGGAAACGCTGGTGCCGCAATCGCTTGGCGCGCTTGCTACGGCCCTGGCCGGGTCGCGGCAGGCGCTTCGCAGGCGGTGGCCCGATCCATCCGCGCGGCGCCGGGCGCTTGACGCCGCCCTTGCCGAGGGTGGAGCGCTTGATCCGCTGCGCGAGGATAGCGCGGGCAAGGTTGCGCAATGGCTTGAGCAAGACGTTTCAACGCGCTCACAAACAATAGAAATTGTGCTGTCGAGCGATGACCCGGATGATTTGACGCTGCGCCACGCGCGCGCGCTGGGCATGGCGGACGTGGTGCTTCACGATCCCGGCATTGTCTCGGCAATCCTCAATCGCGCACGAGCCGACGCGGCACGACGTCTGTTCATGCCCGCGGATGACCCCGTTGCTTATCGCGGGCTTGTCGTCATCCTTCGGCGGGGCTGAGCAGGAACTTCATCTGGGCGAGGGCGATCTGCTTGTTGCGATCATCCTGCCAGGCCTCGACATTGACCAGGGCGACCCGGCGCCCGGCGCGTGTCACCTTGCCCATGGCAAAGGTTCGCTGCTCGGTGCCGCCGCGCATGAATTCGACCTGGATGTTGACCGGCTTGATTCGCATTTCCTCGCCCCGGCGACCGAGTTCGGCGCGCAGGGCGGCAAAGCCGGCCATTTCCATCAGGCCGCTCAGCGCACCGCCATGGAGGAACCCAGGGCGGCCCAGAATGCGATCGGAAAAGTCGACATAGAGTACCGGGTCGCCGCTCTCGTCGTGATCCATCGCGATACCCAACGCTTCGGCGTAAGGGGGGAGATTCTGATGACTCACAGGTAGGTTCCATGGGTTGCCATGAAGGTGCCGATGACGTGGGCCACCGGATCGTCGATGTCGCCATCGTGCGCGACGCCGCGAATGAACGCGATGGTTCGCGTCAGCTTGTAGCATTCGCCGTGGCCGATCAGGTCGCGGCCCGGCACTGCGGCGCGCATGTAGTCGACCCGCAGGTCCAGCGTGGCGTGGGGCACGAATTTGCCGGTACGGGTCCAGACCGCCATCGAGGTGGCGTTGTCCATCATCGAGATGATCGGCCCCGATGCGAGAACACCGCTTTCCGGCATGCCAACCAACTCCTCGCGCCAGGGCAGCTCCAGCTCGAACCAGCCTTCACCGTGGTCCCGGTATTTCAGTCCCAGCCAGCCGCCGTGCCCGTGGCGCGTCATCATCGAGGCCATCCTTGAAGGATCGAACACGAAGTCCGGCGGAGCGTCGTAGAGGCTGGTCGGTTCCTTCGGCGTGGTCATGGCGTCAGTCTCTGCGAGCAGCGCGGGGCGATTACAATGTTTTAATTTCCGCATTGCCGCCGCCGCCATGATGAAGCGCGATAGCGGGGCACCGGGGCCTCTCGCACAAAGGGAATCGCTGTGGATCTGCCCAAGATCGATATATCCGTACTGCCCGATCTTGATGTCCTTACCGGCATCTTCGGTAGCCTGGCCAAGCCTGCCCAGGCATTGATGACCGACGATTCAGTCATTGCAATGATGGTCTTCGTTTACGACACCACCCACCCCTGAGCGGGGGCGGTTCTAGTGCTGATCCGTTCGGAATTGCTGGGGCTGCGCAGCGACGATTCTCCGCAGCGCCGCGCTCAGGACGGGATGGCCGATGCCCTGGCTGCCTGGCGTGCGTCGGCCCATGCCAGCGCGGCCGAATTCGAACTGGGCCGGTTTGCTGATGGAACCGACCTTGCCGATCTGCCGCTGCTCGCCGCCCTGTTCGCCCCCGGTGACTTTGCCGATCGTTTCTGCGCCGACCTGATCGGAACCTTGCTGGCGCAACTGGATTGCGAACCGCTCGGCCAGTCGCCGCTGCGTCACTACAGCGACGAGGTGGTCACAACGGTGAGCCTCCTGCGCCGGGGCACCACCACTCTGACCCTGGTGGCGATCGACGGGACCGGCCTTGCCCGCCAACCCGCACAGCAATCCGTCAGCTTCTCCCCAACAGAAACGTGCGAGCATGTTCTGGCTGGATCAGCAGTGGCGGAACGGATCGTCATCACTTTGCTTCAACCGAACCGCGCAGTGCTGGAACGTCACCCCGTGGTGGTGGAGGCGGGGGTTGTCATGCACCGCTTCGGCGCGGGCGAGGCATTGATCTATCGCACGGTTCCCGCCTGCCTCGTCATTCTCAAACTCCAGCGGCGGGCCGGTCCGGGTGACGTGGTCCGCGAATATGCGCTGAACGATGGCGCGCTGCTTCACCAGGCCGCCGGTTCTCCCCGCGACAGCCGGCTGGAGCTGAGCGTGGCGCTGCTCGGACGCATGGGCCGCCGCGATGCCGCGCCCATGCTTGCCGCCATGGCCGAGGAGCGGGGCAGCACGCCGCTGCGCTGGCAGGTTCTGCGCGAATGTCTGGCGCTCGACACGGCCGAGGGCTTTGCCGCTCTGTGCCACATCGCCGCGCGCCCCGACGATCCATTGCGCGGCCCGGCGGGCGCGTTGCGTGCGCAGCTTGTCGATACCTATCCCGTGTTGGCCGGTTTCCCGCCGTGCCCCGGGTGATCACGATCGCCGATGCGGCCTGCGCCGAGCTTGACGAGGCGAGCGGGGCGATCCTCGACTTCGGTTTCGATCCCCGCGACGAGGAAAGCCTGACCAACGCCGCGCTGTGGTTGCGACGGCTGGGCAACAACCGCACCTTCCTCGGCGACCGGATCATCGAGGAACTGGCCGGACGCCACCGCGAGGAGGTGCTGGACAACTCCTATGGTCCACAGGTGATCACGCTGGTTCCTCCCAACGGCAACTTCTTCATTCGCGCAAACCTGTGGCCCGCGCTCGACGATCACATGGCGCGCGCTTCCGGTTCCGCGCCGTTCGTTTACGGGATGCCGCACGATCACAACTTCGACTTTCTGACGATCGGTTATTTCGGTCCGGGTTACTGGAGCGACTACTATGAAGCCGACTATGATCAGATCGTCGGCTGGCGGGGCGAGCCGGTGCCTTCGCTGCGCTTTGTCGAGCGTGCCCGGCTGGAGGAAGGCAAGATCCAGCTCTACCGCGCCCACATCGACGTCCATGCGCAGCGCCCGGCGGAGGCGCTGTCGGTATCGCTCAACGTCCTGCACACCACACCGGCCCAGGGCTGGTTCGACCAGTACCGCTTCGACGTCGAACGTCGGGAAATCGGCGCGATCATATCGCCGGGGCCGAGCGAGGCGCTGCTCAAGGTGGCGATCGGCCTTGGCAGCGCCGAGGCGATCGATCTTGGACATCGCTTCGCCCGCCGCCATCCCAGCGACCGGCTGCGGCTGGCCGCATGGGATGCCCTTGCCTCGCGTGAAATTGGGCCGGATGCCAAGGATGCCGTGTGGCGCGAGGCTGAAGGTTCGGGCAGCCGGCTGGTCGAAATGGAATCCAGGGCGCGGCGGACGGAACTCGCGAGCCTGGGCGGATCACAGTGAAGCGCGGAGCTGACACGGGGTGGACCTGTCCGCCTTGGGCATGATGAATAATAACATAAAATCAATGAGTTGATTGATCTCGTTACCAAACGGGCCGGACACCGGTGTCCGGCTTAAAATCTTTCAAATTCAAATCGTTGAGGCGAACAAGGTGACACATTCGCCATTTCATGAGTCAGTTTGCGCCTGTCGGTCAGGCACGCCGTCAGGGAACGACGCCCGCAGGCCGCGCCGCGCGTTGTGTCAGCTTCGCTCCGGGTAGGAAACTACAGCCTGTCCCGGTTGGATTGAAGCTTCAAGACCTTTCCCGCTGGGGAGGCGTGCTTCAGGCAAAGCCCCCGGCCAGCGCGTCGATCGCCGCCTGGAGGATCACCGCCGCCGCCGCTGAATCGATCCGTTCGGCACGCTTCGCCCGGCTCATGTCCTGGGCGATCAGCGCCCCTTCGGCGCTGGCGGTGGACCAGCGTTCGTCCCACAGCAGGATGGGCAGGCCCAGCGCCGCCGACACGTTACGCGCATAGGCCCGGCTCGACTGGCTGCGCGGCCCCTCGCTGCCATCCATGTTGAGCGGCAGGCCGATCACCACGCCCTTGACGCCGCGCTCGCGGACCAGCGCGGCCAGTGCCTCCCGGTCCGCGCCGAACTTGCCGCGCTTGAGCGTCTTGCCGGGCGAGGCGAAGCGCCATCCTGCGTCGCAAAAGGCCGTGCCGATCGTCTGGGTGCCAAGATCAAGCCCGAGCAGAGGCCCGGCGGAGGGCAGGGCAGCGCGGAATTCCGCGGCAAGGGTGGTGATCACTTCCATGCGCTCGCCCGCTTGCGGAAATCTGTGCGCAGGTTGTTCCAGAACAGCAGGTAGTCGTAAACGTGGTAATTGCTGCCGGGAAGGACATAGGGGCCGATGTCTGGCCCCTTGCCGATGCGCAGCGTACCATCGGCGGCGCAGCGTGCACCGGCGAGGTGCGGTTTGAGTACTGCCTTGATCATCTGCACGTCCGGCACCGCTGTCCCGCTGTTGGCGTCCGCCGGGGCGGAGCCGCCGATGCCGCCGGTCAGCGGGTTGAAGCACAGGATCGCCGGGTTCTCGCCCGTTTCTCCCGCCACCCCGGATAGGTGCGAATAGGCGCGGCGCATCATCGCGGTATCGGCGTCGTCGGCGAAGGACAGGTAGCTGACGACGCAGCGGGTCTGGTCGGGCGCGCTGCAGGCGGGCAGGCCCATCGCCGGAAGATCGCGGTTGAGATCGACGATCCAGCCGATCGCATAGACTGCCAGCACCCGGTTGATCAGCGGCGTGCCCTTGATCTTCTCGGCCATCAGCCGCTTGACGTGATAGCTGCCCTGGCTGTGCCCGGCGAGCACGAACGGCGATCCGGGCGGGATCGAAGCGATGAAGTGGTCGAAGGCTTCGGCGACGTCGCGGTAGGCGAGGTCGAGCGCCTGGCGCGCCGCGGGCCGGTCGGTGACGAAGGCGCCGATCGTCGCCTGCCGGTAGCGCGGCGCCCAGACCTGGCTTGAAAGGTTGAACACGCTCGCTTCGCCCCGCACCATGGTTTCGGCGATGCGGCGCGCGTCGGGATCGTCGAGCGGGGCGTTCCAGTGGCTCTTGTTGATGTAGCTGGTGGGGTGGACGAAAAACACCGGCACGGGCGGCGCCTCGCCGGTGTCGATCAACCCGTCGGGCCGCCATGCTGCCGGACTTGCCGCACCCATGCCGGGCTGCGCCAGCCACATCCGGGGATCGGCATAGGCGTTGGCGGCAAGGTCGGGCTGCGGCTCGAAATCGCGGCTGGGCGTGAAGCTGATCCGGGTCAGCGCTTCGGGATAGAACTGCAACGCGATCCGTACGCCGACAAAGACGACGATACAAAACGCGATGAAAAGGAGGAACCGGCGAACCAAGGTCAGCCAATCGCCTCTTCATTGCGGCGCGAGCGATGTTCGAGAAGGATCTTGATCATCGCCACCAGCGGATCGGCAAGGGCAAGGCCAAGTATTCCGAACAGCGCGCCCATGATGAGCTGCGTTCCCAGAACCAGCGCCGGGGCGAGATCGGCGGTTTTCTTGGCGACCATCGGCACGATGATGTTGCCGTCCACCGTCTGCACCACGACGTAAACGATGATGCAGAAGACCCCCATGCTGGTCCCGCCGGAAAAGCCGACCAGGATCATCAGCGAGCCCGAGATCGGGGCGCCGATGTTGGGCAGGAAGGCCAGCAGGCCGGTCAGCAGTCCAAGCAGCGCCGCCATCGGCACACCGTAGATCGCGAGCAGGATCCAGGTCGAAACACCTTCGATAGCCATGCCCAGCAGCCGCCCGGCCAGCAGCCGACGCAGGGTCTTGCCCATGATCCCGGCGACCATTTCGAAATGGGCGCGCTCGTTCCTCGGCAGCAGCCAGGCAAAGCCGCGACGGTAGAGGTCAGGTTCGAGAACGAAATAGATGCCCAGCACCAGGATCAGGAAGGCCGTGGTGAAGCCGCCCAGCACCCCGCCCAGCGCCGAGGTGAGCTGGCCGATCCCGCCCATCGCCTTTTCGATCAGCCCCTGGACCGAATCGACATCGACCTTGACCCCGTGCGAGGCCAGCCATGCCAGCGCGCGGGCCGCCTGGAACTTGATGACCTCCGGCAGTTGCGCCGCCTGCGACGCGATCTGCGAACCGGCAAACAACAGCAGCCAGACGAAAAAGGCGGCGGCCAGCAGCAGGACGATCGCGATCCGCCATGTGCGCCCGATCGGCAGCACCCGTCCGAGCAGGCGAACACCCCCGTCGATCATCGCCGCAAAGACCATCCCGCCGAAAATCACCAGCAACGCTCCGGCCTGGTAGATCGCCAGGCCGACCACAACTGCCATGCCGATCCAAACCGCCGCCTTTTTCGCTTCCTGGCGAATCAACGGATCGGCGATTTCGGCGGGGCTGGGGCCTTGTGGCCGTGCGGGTGCACGATCGGCCGCGGCCTTGGCGGGGCGGGCACCGATGCGACGGGTTGGCGTGGTTTCGGCCATCAATGCTCCTTGGGCAATTACTTGTCCTTGGGGACGTGGATCGGACGCAGGCTGGTCCAGCTCCGCCCGTTGCGCAAGGCTCCCCACCACGACAGCGGATTGAGACTCTCGCTACCGTTCAGCGAAAAGGTGATGAATTCGGCCCGCCCGCCCACGTCGGAAAGGGGCACGGGCCCGCCAAGACCCTCGCTCTCGAGGCCGAAGCGGCTGTCTGCCGAATGGTCGCGGTTGTCGCCCATCAGGAAAACGTGTCCGGCTGGCACCACGGTTTCGGGATAGTTGTTGGCGGGATTGGCCGAATCGTCACGGATAATCAGGTAGGTCGCGCCGTTCGGCAGCGTTTCCTGGAGCGTCGGCGGCTCGATCACCTCGCGGCCCGACGGCAGGCGGGTGTGATAGCTCTGGAATTCGTCATAGCAGTAATAGGGGTTGGGGCCGCGATCGGTGCAGGTCAGTTCGGGATCAGCGGGAATCTGCACTTGCGGGACCACCTGCTGCGGCACTGGCTTGCCGTTGAGCACGATCTGGCCGTTGACCACCGCGATGCGATCGCCGGGCAGGGCGACGACGCGCTTGATCAGATCGTCGGTACGGTTGCGCGGAACGACGATAACGATGTCGCCGTATTGCGGGGTGCCGGGCAACAGTCGCTTGTCGCTGCGCGGAACGACGTGGAAGCTCGCCGAGGCCCAGTTCCAGCCATAGGGGAACTTGGAGACGACCAGCCGGTCGCCGACCAGCAGGTTGGGCATCATCGAGATCGAGGGGATGTAGAAAGGCTTGGCGATCAGGCTGTGGAAGGCCAGCACCGCCATCAACATCAACACGAGGCCGCGCAGTTCGGCAAACCAGTCGACTCGGGGCTTCTCGCTGGCGGGCGCGCTTGTTGCTTGCGCCACTTCGGGTTGGGGCATTGAATTCTCGCTCACAGGGGACGGGCCTCGATCACGACGAAGGCCTGGGCCCAGGGGTGGTCGTCGGTCAGGGTCAGGTGGACGACGGCTTCGTGGCCATCGGGAATCAGGATGGCCAGCCGCGCCGCCGCGCCGCCGCTGAGGGCCAGGGTCGGCGCGCCGGAACGGGCATTGACCACGCCGATGTCCTTCATGAACACCCCGGCCTTGAACCCGGTGCCGACCGCCTTGGAAAAGGCCTCCTTGGCGGCGAAGCGCTTCGCCAGGGTTCCGGCCTTGGTGTAGGGGCGGCTCGCAGCCTTGGCGCGTTCGGTGTCGGTGAACACGCGCATTTCGAACCGCTCGCCAAACCGATCGAGCGAATTCTGGATCCGCTCGATGTTGCAGAGGTCCGAGCCGATCGCGATGATCATGGGCGCGCCGCGTCCATCAGTTCGCGCATCTTCATCACGCTCGCCGCCAGGCCGATGAAGATCGCCTCGCCAATCAGGTAGTGGCCGATGTTAAGCTCAGCCAGTTGCGGGATCGCGGCGACCGGCTGGACGTTGTCATAGGTGAGGCCATGCCCGGCGTGCGGCTCGATCCCGTTGCGCGCGGCGAGCGCGGCCATGTCGGACAGGCGCTTGAGCTGGATCGCGCGGTCCTCGCCCTCGGCATGGGCATATTCGCCGGTGTGGAGTTCGACCACGGGCGCATTGAGGCGGATCGCCGCGTCGATCTGCTTTGTCTCGGGCGCGATGAACAGGCTGACGCGGATCCCGGCGTCGAGCAAGCGCTGGACCAGCGGGTAGAGCCGGTTGTGCTGCCCGGCAGCGTCAAGCCCGCCCTCGGTGGTGCGCTCCTCGCGCCGCTCGGGAACGATGCAGGCGGCGTGGGGTTTGTGGCGGAGCGCGATCTCCACCATCTCGTCGGTCGCCGCCATCTCGAGGTTGAGCGGCAGGCTGGTCGCCGCCTGGATCCGGGCGAGATCCTCGTCGCGGATGTGGCGGCGGTCCTCGCGCAGGTGCGCGGTGATCCCGTCGCCGCCGCAGGCCGCGACGATCTCGGCCGCACGGACCGGATCGGGGTGATCGCCTCCCGATTCACTTGTCCAACGCGCGTTGCGGATCGTCGCGACGTGGTCGATGTTGACCCCAAGGCGGAGGCGACCGGGCAGGATCATGGCGCGATCACGGCTTTTCCCGGCTTCCCGGCTTGGTAACGGGAACCGCCGCCAGTTCGGGGGGCACCTCGTTATCCGCGTAGGTCGGGAAGTTCAGGGCCACCAGCGGGTGGAACGGTACGCCAAGATCGACAGTGCCGCCCGAACGATCGACCAGCGCGGCCGCCGCGATCACCACGCCACCGGCTTCCTCGATCGCCTTGATCGCTTCGCGGCTGGAAAGGCCGGTGGTCACCACGTCCTCCACCATCAGCACCTTCTCGCCAGGTTCGAGAGTGAAGCCGCGGCGCAGTTCGAACGTGCCGGTGGGCCGTTCGACGAACATCGCCTCGACTCCAAGTGCGCGGCCCATTTCGTGCCCGATGATCACCCCGCCCATCGCCGGGGAGACAACCTTGGCGATGTCCTTTCGCAACTCGCGCGGGAAGGTCGCGGCCAGGGCGGCGGCAAGGCGAGAGGCGCGCATGGGGTCCATCAGCACCCGCGCGCATTGCAGGTATTGGGCGCTGTGCCGGCCCGAACTCAGCAGGAAATGCCCTTCAAGCAAGGCCTTGCTGTTGCGGAACTCGGCAAGGACGTCTTCATCTTGCATGGGAAGCAGGGCCTTTCAACGATGTTACGTTACCGTGGAGCCCCGATGTCATTGAGGGCTGTCAAAAATTCCCCTAGAGGCGCTTGAGGTGCCCCGCAAGCGCGCGTATAGGCCCACTCGAATTGTCTCCCATGGGGGCGGGAGGGGACAGGTGTTCCTCTGCCGCAAGAAGAAGCGAAAGCACGAGGAACGATGAAATTCGGCGATACTGCCCGCGCCGCGGGTCAAGCGATCAAGGGACTCGGACTGGCAGTGGCGCTGCTGGCGGCTCCGCAACTGCTGGCTCAGGCCGCCGCTCCCGCTTCAGCTCCCGCTGCAAGCGCCAGTGCCAGCGCGGCTTCGGCTGACAAGGCTGCCCCGGCTCCTGCCGCTGCCGCGCCCGCAGCGGCCCCGGTGGCGACGATCGATCCCAACGATCCGCACTTCAAGGTTGCTCCGGGCGGCTACACCCCGATGAAGCCCACCGAAGGCAAGGGCATGCCGGTCCCCGGCGGGATCAATGTCCAGACGCAGTATTCGCCGAACGGTGATGTCGCCGTTGGCCTGCACAACTGGCTCATCGTCGTCATGGCGGTCATTGTGCTGTTCGTGATGCTGCTGCTGCTGTTCGTCATGGTGCGCTTCAACAAGCGCGCCAATCCGGTGCCATCGAAGACCAGCCACAACACCGTGCTGGAAATCGTCTGGACCGCCGTGCCGGTGCTGATCCTGGTGTTCATCGCGGTGCCGTCGCTCAAGCTGCTGGCCAAGCAGTATGCCCCGGCCCCTGAAAAGGCGGTGACGATCAAGGCTACCGGCAACCAGTGGTTCTGGACCTATTCCTATCCCGACAACGGCGGGATCGAGGTTATTTCGAACATGCTCAAGGATGAGGATGCGGTGAAGAAGGGCGAGCCGCCCCAGCTCGGCGTCGACAATCGGATGGTCGTCCCCGCTGGTGAGCCGATCCGGTTGCAGACCACCGGGGCCGACGTGATCCACTCGTTCGCCGTGCCCTCGCTGTGGTTCAAGATCGACGCCATCCCCGGCCGCATCAACGAGCGCGTGCTGACGGTCAAGGAGCCGGGCGTGTACTACGGCCAGTGCTCCGAGTTGTGCGGCGCCCGCCATGGCTATATGCCGATCGTCGTCGAGGCCCTGCCGCGCGACAAGTTCAACGCCTGGGTCATCGCCCAGGGCGGCAAGATCGACGGCGCGCCCAAGGCACCCGACGCTGCGGCGCCCGCCGCCGCTCCTGCCGCCGCCCCGTCACCCGCTGCCAAGCCGGCCGCCTGAGCCAGAATTGTAAAGGACAAGGTTCGCATCATGGCTACCACCGCCGAACACTTCCAGGCTCACGAAGAGCATGGCCACGCGCATGACGATCATGATCACAAGCCGGCATTCTTCGCCCGCTGGTTCATGTCAACCAACCACAAGGACATCGGGACGCTGTACCTGATCTTCGCGATCTTCGCCGGCGTGATCGGCGGCGCGATCTCGGGCGTGATGCGGCTTGAACTGGCCCATCCGGGTATCCAGTACCTTGGCGCCATCGCTACCTGGCTCGATGGCAAGCCTGCGGAAATGAACGACGCGCTCCACCTGTGGAACGTCCTGATCACCGCGCATGGCCTGATCATGGTGTTCTTCATGGTCATGCCTGCGATCATCGGGGGCTTCGGCAACTGGTTCGTGCCGCTGATGATCGGCGCGCCGGACATGGCGTTCCCGCGCATGAACAACGTCTCGTTCTGGCTGACCGTGGCGGGCTTCTGCTCGCTGATGATCTCGGCCTTCGTCCCCGGTGACGCGACCGGCAACGGCGCGGGGATCGGCTGGACGGCCTATGCTCCGCTCTCGACCTATGGCTCGAACGGCCCGGCGACCGACTTCGCGATCTTCTCGCTCCACCTTGCGGGCGCGGGCTCGATCATGGGCGCGATCAACTTCATCACCACCATCTTCAACATGCGCGCGCCGGGCATGACCCTGCACAAGATGCCGCTGTTCGTGTGGTCGGTGCTGGTCACCGCCT